>DATAZJ010000349.1:0-16657 GCA_036272115.1 Rhodopila sp.
TACCTGCCAGCGACCTGCGGCCCGACACGTCCTCCGACGCCGAATGGGCGCTCCGCTGCCAACTCGCCCAGGCCTACCACCTGATCGATTTTTTCGGCTGGACTGAAACCATCTTCAACCACATGTCGGTTCGCCTGCCCGGTAACGAGGGTCATTACCTGGTCAATCCGTTCGGCTTGAACTACGATGAAGTCACCCCGGCCAACCTGCTGAAGATCGATCTCGACGGCAAACTCGTCGAGCCGTCGGCCTATCCGGCCAATCCCGCCGGCTTCGCGCTGCACAGCGCCATCCACGGCGCCCGAGCCGACGCCCACTGCGTCATTCACACCCACACGACGCCGATTTCGGCGATCGCCCTCAAGCGCGCCGGCTTCGGCCACGACGATTTCTACGGCGCGCAACTGACCGGACGCATCGGCTATCACACGTTTGAGGGCATTACCCTCTACGGCGAAGAAAAGACCCGCATGCTGGAAAGCCTGGGCGACAAGCACATCCTGGTGCTGCGCAACCATGGCGTCGCGGTCTGCGAATCCAACATTCCACGGACGTTCTTTCTGCTGTGGACCGTGCAGCGCGCGGCCGAGATCCAGTGTCTCGCCCTCTCGATGGCCGGCGACAACGTGGCGCTGCCAGGCTCCGTCAGCCAGCGCTGCGCCGACCAGACAGAACAACTGATCGCCGGCAACGACTTCGCCGACAAATGGTTCGCCGCGATGGTCCGCCAAAGCGAGGCCCGCCAGCGAGCCAAACGCACCCACTAAAAAACCTCCGGAAATGCACGAAAATCGGCAAGTCGGCCTCAATCCGCGCTTCGACGGATTGAGCTCTCCCTGTGCCAGGCCGGAAAAACGCTCTAACGGAGCCGCCGGGCCGCGAAGGCCCCGCCTGTTTCCCCGCTGCAACCCAGGGCCCGAAAGACCGCTGATCACGCCGCCAGCAGATCGGGCGTGACGCCGAACAGGTAGTCGATATCGTCGGCATCCATCGCCGGCAACGCCATGCCGTCCTCGCTCAGCGCCAGGCTCGCCAGCGCGGCCTTGCGCTCCTGCAACTCCACGATCCGCTCCTCCACCGTGTCCGCCGCGATCAGCTTGTAGACGAATACCGATTTCGTCTGTCCGATCCGGTGTGCACGATCCGACGCCTGATCCTCGACCGCAGGATTCCACCATGGATCGTAATGAATCACCGTGTCGGCCGATGTCAGGTTCAGCCCGCGCCCACCCGCTTTCAGGCTGATCAGGAACAACGGCACCTCCCCCGCCTCGAATCGTTGCACCGGTGCCGCTCGGTCCCCGGTATCCCCGCGCAACTCCACAAACGGGATTCCCGCCGCAACCAGCACCGGCTTCATCAGATCCAGCATCGATGTGAACTGCGAAAACAGCAGAATCCGCCGCCCCTCGGCGACCATCTCGGCAACCATCTCCATCAGATCGTCCAGCTTGCTCGACGATCCCGCCAGACGCGCCGAGGGCAGCTTCACCAACCGAGGATCGCAACAGACCTGCCGCAGCTTAAGCAACGCATCCAGCACCAGGATATGGCTCTGCGCCACCCCGCGTTCGGCGATCCCTTCCGTCACCTTCTCATGCATCATCGCCCGTATCGTTTCATATAATTCGCGCTGATCGGGAGCCAGCGTTATGCGCCGCAGGATCGTGTGCTTCGGCGGCAACTCCGTCGCCACCGCGGCTTTCGTGCGCCGCAGGATGAACGGACGGATGCGCATCGAAAGCTGCCGCCGCCGCACCGGATCGCCATCTTTTTCGATCGGCGAACGAAACCGTCGGTTGAAGCTTTTGCGCTGCCCCAGCAGCCCCGGCATCAGGAAGGCGAACTGTGACCACAACTCACCCAGATTGTTCTCGATCGGCGTGCCCGACAGGCACAGCCGGTGCGTGGTCCGCAGCCGGCACACCGCATGCGTCGCCTTGGATGTCGAACTCTTGATCGCCTGCGCCTCATCCAACACCACCATGTGCCAGGGCAGCGCAACCATCTCCTCGATATCCCGCGACAGCACGGTATAAGTGGTGATCACCACGTGCACGCCGGTCAGGTCACGCCGCCGTTCATGCCGGTCCAACCCGTGCAGCACCACCACGCGCAGATGCGGCGCGAACCTGGCCAGTTCAGCCGACCAGTTCGGCACCAGCGTCGTCGGCACCACCACCAGCGCCGGCTGCTCCAGCCGGCCGCTGTCCTGCTCGATGACGATATGCGCGATGGTCTGCGCCGTCTTGCCCAGCCCCATGTCGTCGGCCAGCAGCCCGCCCAGATTGTTCTCCCGCAGATGCTGCAGCCAGTTGACGCCGTGCTGCTGGTACGGCCGCAGACTGGCAGTGAAACTCGCCGGCACCGCCACCTCCGGAATCTCACTCACCGCTCGGAATCGAGCCACCTGCGCGGCGGCGCCTTCCTGCCAGCGCGTGGTCAGCACGTCCTCCAGGTCGAGCACCGTGTGCGCGGCGGCGGCATCCAGCAGCATGGTATCGCCGGAGGTCCGGCTGGACGCCTCGATCATGTCCTCGATCACCGCCAGCAAACGAGCGATCCGGTCGGCCGGCAGCTTCAGCACCCGCCCGTCATCCAGGCTGGTCACCACCTCGCCATCGATGACCCTCGCCGCCTCCATCCCGCCGCGTTCGTGCAGCCGCATCAGGATCGGCAGCAGCTTGTGGCGAACCCCATCGATCTCGATACCGAAATCCAACGAGAACGACCCCTGCGGCGTATCCGCCACCTTCAGGTCGCATGACCCGACCGACTGCACCAGGCGAGGCCCGAAATCGGAGTCGATCTGGTTGCGCCACCCCAGCGCCTGCAACGCCGGCAGCCGTTCGGCGACGAAGCCCTGCCAGGCCTCGGGCGCATCGGGCCCGCGGAACACGAAGACCAGCCGCCCCTTTTCGGCCTTTCCCGTGGCCATGCGCATCTGCACCAGCCCGTCCAGACGAATCGCCTCCTGCGCCGCGGTTTCGGCCGCCCGGTCCCGCCGAGCGAATACCGGCCCGCCCGGCGTATTGACGCGAACGAACTGCCGGTCGTCATCGAACGGCACGATTCCGCCGTCGTAATCAAACTCCAGCAGCAGCGCGTCGAGTTGCCGCATCCGCCCGAACTCATCCGGACACGGAAAACGGGTCAGCCGCAGCACCGGCACCATCGGCCGGTCGACGATCACCTGTTCGCTGCTCGCTGGTTCGACACGGCGTCTTGCCACCGGCGCCGGGGCCGCGGGCGCGACGAATGCCGGTCTCGGGGGCGCGGGCGGCTGGATGCGGACACGCGCAACCGCACCCGTCGTGGCATCGACATACCAAGGCCCGGAATCGGCAACGATCACGCCGGACCGAGGCGGCAGCGTGGCGGCCGAGGCGGATGCGAAGAACCGTGTCTCCCCCTTGATCAGCCGGCGGCCGCCGGCGTGCCAGCGCGCCTGGCCGGTCTCGATCAACGCATCCAGGACATCGACGACCAGCCCCGCCGCGACGCCGGTGCGCGGGTCGTTGCCCTCGCCCAGCAGGTAGGCCAGGTCGCGCACCTTCTCGCTGACCCCGTCGTCCCGGGCGATCGCGCGCGGCGTCGTCGGCGCGGCAATGCCGGTTCGCTCGCCGATCAGCAGAGTCGCGACGACGCAGGCATGCGGCGGTTCGGCCGGCGCCAGTTCGAACACGACGCGCTGGCGTTCCTTCTCCGGCGCGGCGGTCGTCAGCGTGTCCAGGAACGTCTGCTGCTCCGGCTTGCGCAGCGCCGGGAAGCGATCGAGCGCCGCGAACGCCGCCGCAGCCAGATGCGCACAGCCGGTGGAGCGGCAACTGCACCGGTGATCGAACACCACCCGGCGCCCCAGCAGCGATGGCGTGATGCGCACGGTGTACGGGACCGCCCGGTCCTGCACCACGCCGGTGACGGTGTCGCCGTCGAGCTCCACCGTCACCCCGCCGGTCAACCCCAGGGTGCGGCCGCGGGTCAGCACGCGCGCATCGAAGATCCGGCCAAGGTCCTGGGAAGAATACGGCGTCGGCATCAGCGGAACCTGGCCTCGGGCGGTAGGGCGTGATCGCCTGAGGCCAAGGCCGGAAGGCGTGAACCACGCGAGAAAACGACGGATGGGCGAAGGCAACGGAGGGCCGACTCGGGGCCGGCCCGCCGTGGATCAACCAAACGCCCGAATTCGCGCGCCAATGCAAGGCTTCAAACACCGAACCCGCCGGATCAGTTCGGCACCGCGAATTGCACCGACAGCGGGCAATGGTCGGACAGCCGGTCCTGCCAAGATCGTTCCGCCTCCCGATAGACCAGCACCTTCATCGTATCCGGCTGCATCCAGGTGGCGGCCGGTCCGCCCGCCAGGATGTGATCGATGAAGTCCTCGCCGCCCCAGCACGGCGAGCTGTGGCCCGCGGTCGCGCGCACCAGCGGCGCGGCCGCATTCAGCGCCGCCAGAAAGGTATCGTTGTTGTCCATCCAGCGGTTGAAATCGCCAAGGATCACGAACGGCACGCCCTCCTTCCGCCGAGCGGCGATCCAGTCGGTCAGGGGGGGGACCTGGGCGCGCAACTCCTCACAGACCCGGCTTCTGGCGTCGGGCAGCGGCACCTCGCGGCAGCCTTTCTTCAGATGCACCGCCAGGACCCGCAGATCGAAGTCGCCAAGGTGCAGCGTGATATCGGCGCCGCTGCGCAAATGATGCGGGTTGAGCGCCTTCAGGTCGGGATTGACGTCGTAATGCAGGCCGCGCCGGACGACGATGCCGACCCGCTGCACCACATGGTCGTGCGTCATGTGAATCGAATACAGGTCGCGCGGGAAGACTTTGGTCGCGGCGGAAAATCCATCGATCTCCTCGATCGCGATCACATCCGCGTTCAGTTGTCTCGCGTACGCCGTCAGCCTGGCAAAATCATCATCCGACCGAGGCACCACATCGCTGGGCAGTTCCGGATCGCCGGGCGAACGGGTGGTCAGCCAGTTCAGATTCCAGGTCGCGATCTTCAGTTGCGCCGCCACCGCGTGCAGCGGCAGCAGCACGGCCAGCAGGACCAGGATACGTTTCATCGGCGGCTCACCCTCCAAGCCGGCACCTTCGCACATTACGCCGCCGAGAGGGTTAACGCGCCGGGGTCAGAAGAATGCCGGCTGCAGAAGCGCCCTTGCCGCCTGCCCCGCCGCCAGCGTCCAGGCATTGATCACCACCAGGCGGAAACCGCCGGGCGGCATCGAATGCTGCGCCGGATCGCGGTCCTGGTGGAAGGAGACCTGCACGCTGGAGACGCCGTCGATCGCGCGGGCTTCGTCCACCAGCCTGGCCGGTGGATGCCGGTATGCCGGTCCGTGCGGCCCGAACAGGACGACGCTGTAGGCGTCCCGCCGTCCCGAATCATCGAACACCCAGCCGCCGCCGGCATAAAGCCGCACCAGCGCCTGCACCCATCCCGGCCCGTACAGGTCGGGCCACTGGTCGGCGAAGCGCAGATGCGCCTCGATGATCCGGCTGCCGATGGTTTCAAAATTAACCATCCCGGTGTAGCCGGCGAGGTGGGTGCGTGCCCAGGCGCCGCACCAGTCCTCGATATCGGGCATCGCCTCGGCGTGGATGTGCCAGTAGTCGAACGTTCCGCCCGGCGCGGTCGCCCCGGTCGCGTGGCGCCACCAGCGGACATGGCCGTCTTCGATCGCCGCGTCGGTGCTGACATGGGCGCCGGTCAGCAGCGTACACCAGAAATGCCCAGGATTCATCGAAGCTCGGTAGGTTTCGGCATCCGGTATGGGCAGGCTGCCGGCACCCATGCTGCGCAGGTTCATCATCGGCTTGGAGAACACCGGGAAGCTGGGCGGGATCACGCCGTGCGGGGCGGCATCCAACCCTTGCGACAGCGCCACCGCCAGCTTGTCGTAGATCCAACGGTGCTTCGGATACAGCGTCCAGGCTTCCCAGTCCTTGGTCGGAATGATCACGTCATCCGGACACGGCACGCCGGCGAAGAACGGCACCCGCCAGGGATCGGTCTGATAGATCGGCATCAGGCCGGCACCGGCGCGTTCGGATGCAGCAATCCTTCCGTCCGCAGATCGGACCACAGGCCGGCGGGAATCTTCATGGAGAACAGCGGCAGGTTCTCGACGAACTCCGCCGCGTTCCTGGGCCCCGGGATCACCGCCGCCACCACCGGGTGCGCCAGCGGGAACTGCAACGCCGCCGCCGGCAGCGGCACGTTGTGCGCGTCGCACACGGCGGCGATCTTCCGCACCTTGGCCACGACCTCCGGCGGCGCGGTGTCGTAGTTCCAGGTGTCCCGGCCGGCCAGGATGCCGGAGTTCAACGGGCCGCCGATCACCAGCGACGTTCCTCGCTCGACACAAAGTGGGATCAGGTCATCGAGCGGCGCCTGCTCCAGCAGCGTGTAGCGGCCGGCCAGCAGGAAAGCGTCCCAGTCGCCGAACCCCAGCGCGTCGATCAGCACCTGCTTCTCGTTCACGCCGATCCCGATTGCACTGACCACGCCCGACCGCTTCAGCTCCTCCAACGCCTTGTAGCCGCTGTCGCGCAGTTGCTTGAAATACCGGTCATTCAGCTCCGGCCCGTGCTGGTAGACGCCGATATCGTGCACATACAGGATGTCGATACGGGCGAGACCCAGGCGCTGATAACTGTCCTCGACCGACCGCATGATGCCGTCGTAGCCGTAATCATATTCCACCTTGAACGGCATCGGCGACAGCCGCCCGTCCGGCGACGGCGTGGTATCGGTCTTTGGCCGCAACAACCGCCCGACCTTGGTGGACAGCACCCATTCGTCGCGGTCCTTGTCGCGCAGCGCGTCGCCCACCCGGTGTTCGGCGGCGCCGACGCCATAGAACGGTGCGGTATCGACATAGCGGACCCCGGCGTCCCAGGCGGCGGCGACAATCGCCTGGCCTTCGGACTGGGTGATCCTGATGCGGCTGCCGCCCATCGTGGCGGTGCCCAGGCCCAGGGTCGTGACCTGCAATCTTGTGCGGCCGAGCTGGCGTTTTTCCCACATTTGGACGGCTCCTTTGTCTGTGCGGGGAATTTGGGACGCATTTCCCGGCCATGCAACCGCGTCCGGTCATGACAGGGCGGGCCCGCTCTGCCACCATGGCTTCGGAGGATCGAAACCATGACCTATGAACACATCCTGCTCGACCGCGAGGACGGCGTCGGCATCGTCACACTCAATCGCCCGGACGTGCTGAACGCAATGAACCGCAGGCTGTCCGGCGAACTGGCCGACGCGGTGAAAAGTCTTGATGCGGATGACGGTGTTGGCTGCATCGTGATTACCGGGGCGGGCGAGCGTGCTTTCTCGGCCGGTGGCGACATCCATGAGCAGCGGTCCGACGACCGGCTGTATACGCCGGAACAGCTCGACACGATGAGCGATCCGCGGCGCAGCTACGAGATCGGCGCCAGCCGCAAGCCGACCATCGGCATGATGAACGGGCTGGCCTATGGCGGCGCGGCGGTGCTGTCGTCTTCGCTGGACATGCGGATTGGCTGCGAGGGCACCAAGTTCCGCTTCTTGGCCGCGGCTTACGGGCGGATCAACAGCACCTGGACGCTGCCCAACCAGGTGGGGTGGCCGATGGCGAAGGAACTGCTGTTCAGTGCCCGGGTGGTCGAAGCCGAGGAAGCGTTCCGCATCGGCCTGCTGAACCACCTGGTGCCGCGTTCGGAGCTGCGGGAGAAGACCATGTGGTTGGCTCGGATGATCGCGGGCAATCACCTCGGCGCGGTCACCGGCATCAAATCGCTGCTGCTCCAACAACATGGCGAGGGCTTGGAAAACCAGTGGGCGGCGGAAAAGAACTATACGACCCACGTCATGCGCGGTGCCAAGGCGGAGGACGCGTTTCCGGAGTTCATTGCGCGGAAGGGACGTTAGCGGACCGGTCGGCGGAGGTTCTGCCTCGGTCGGGGTGAATTGGCGTGTCGGGGTTGAAGGCTGGTCCGTCCAGGCGGCCAGATTGGCGGCGTGACAGGCGCCGCGGTGTGTCATGCTCCGCTCACACTGGTCGGCCGAGCCAGCGCGCTGGCTCGGCCGTAGACTCGCATAAAGTCCGGTATCGGCATGTCGGCCGTGGCGACTTTTGCCAGCAGGGCAAGCGCGGCCATCGAGAAGGCGATGGTGCAAGCGATATTGACGGATTGTTCTATTTATGTTCTTCAAGCCAGTGTTGCCGGAAAGCAAAAAAATCTGAGCCACCGCGCGTGTGATGGGTCGATCGAGGGCGACGGACGATGGACTCACGGCAAACGCATTTGTGAAGATGTTGGTGCGGACGCCGCCCGAATCTAGCCCATTTGGGCCTGAAATTGGCCATAATCATTGCCCTATTGTTGCGTTATCGATCCCCGAAGTCCGCATTCGTGGAATCCATGGTCGATCGAAGGAGTCCAGAATGAACAATTTCCGCCCGATCCTGCCGCTGGTGGCGTCGCTGGCGCTGCCGCTGATCCCCTCGCTGGCCTATGCCCAGGTGACCAGCCCGACGGCCACCGGATGCGGCCCGACAGTGGCGACAACCGAGACAGCGGAAGAACCGGTCACCACGCCGCCTCCGCCGCTGCCGGTCTATGAGCAGCCGCCGATGCCGGCACCTGGCTATCTCTGGACACCGGGATATTGGGGCTACGCCACGGACGGCTATTACTGGGTCCCCGGCACCTGGGCGGAACCGCCGTCACCCGGCCTGCTGTGGACCCCTGGCTACTGGGGCTGGTTCAACGGCGCCTACATCTTCAGCCGCGGCTACTGGGGCCAGAATGTCGGCTTCTACGGCGGCGTCGACTACGGTTTCGGCTATGGCGGCCACGGCTATGAGGGCGGCCGCTGGGAACATGGCGCGTTCAACTACAACCGGTCCGTCAACAATTTCGGCAACGTGCATGTCACCAACGTCTACAACCAGACGGTCGTCCACAACACCACGATCAACCGCACCAGCTTCAATGGCGGCACGGGCGGGATCGATGCGCGCCCGACGGCGGGCGAACTCGCCAGGGTACACGACGCTCGTGTGATGCGGACGGCGGCGCAAACCCAGCACGTGCAGGCGGCGCGGACCGATCCGGCGCTGCGTGCTTCCACCAATCACGGCAATCCGCCGATCGCCGCAACCGCTCGGCCGGGCGAGTTCAGGCAAGGCGTGGTTCCGGCCCGGGGGGCACCGGGGGCGGAAGGGCATCCGGTTCCGGGTGCCGAGGAACATCGGGGTCCGGGCGCGGAAGGGCATCCCGTGCCGGGTGCGGTGGGACGTCCCGGGGGCGCCGAGGCAGGGCATGTGGCACCGCCACTGGCGGGCGGGCATGAGCCGAACGTGACGCACGGGGTGACGCCGCAGGTCGCGCATCCGGAGGCTCTGCGTCCGGGCGCGCCGGTGACTCACGCACCCGCGAACATGC
Source organism: Rhodopila sp. (assembly GCA_036272115.1). GTDB lineage: Bacteria > Pseudomonadota > Alphaproteobacteria > Acetobacterales > Acetobacteraceae > Rhodopila. Next base: position 9,440 of record DATAZJ010000349.1, read on the forward strand.
ACGCGCCGGAACGCATGGAGCCGTCGCGTCCGGCCATGGCGCCGCGGCCGGAGATGCGGCCGCAGATGGCTCGGCCGGAGACGCGGCCGCAGATGGCACGACCGGAGATGCGTCCGCAGGCGGCACGGCCGGAGATGCGTCCGCAGGCACGGCCGGCTCCGCATGGCGGCGGCGGGCGGCCGGAAGAGCGGCGGGAGCACTGAGCTAAGGCAGCGCCGAGATCGGGTCAGGTCGACCTGATCTCGCTTCCGTCTGGAAAAGGGATTCCCCAATAGCCGCGAGAGTCCCGGGACACACCCTCGACCCTGGAAGAACCGGGGGAAGAACCGGTTGGGATCGTGAATGAAACGACGTTTTCGGTATCGCAGCGCGCTTTTGCCCGCCCTCGTGGTGACGGGGGCGGCGGGTCTGCTGGTCGCCTGCGTGACGCAGCGTCCGTCCGGCAATGCCCACGTGCCGGAGCCCGCGAAAGCGGTCGATCTCGTCCGGTATGTGGGACTTTGGTACGAAATGGGCCGCTACGACAACAGCTTCGAGCGTGGCTGCGAAGCGGTCACCGCCGATTATGCGCAGCGCCCTGATGGGCTGATCCAGGTCGTCAACGCGTGCCACGCAGGCGGGATCGACGGCCGTTTCCGATCTGTCAAAGGCCGAGCCAGGGCGGTCGAAGGCTCGCAAAACGCGAAGCTGAAGGTGTCGTTCTTCGGTCCGTTCTACTTCGGCAACTACTGGGTGCTCGATCATGCCGTGGATTACACCTGGTCGATCGTCGGCGAACCGTCGGGCCGGTATCTCTGGATCCTCACCCGCGATCCTTCGCCGAATGCGGATGTGAAGGACGCTCTGGTCGAACGCGCACGGGCGTTGGGCTACGACATGACCCTGTTCCGCTATACGCGCCAGCCGTCCGCCAAGATGGATGGCAACGGCTCGGCGGCCACGGTGCGACCCGAGTAGCGTTGGTCTGCGTTGGTGACCGACCCCTATTACGGCCGCGAATCGGCGGGCGGTGGCGCAACCGGCCGGTCCATATGCGCCAAGGCATCGCGCAGCGGCTGACTCGGCACCCGCAGCAGGCCGTTCTGCGGCGAGTCGAAGTCCAGAATCAGATAGATCGATGACGAGATCGACAACGCGCAGAGCACCACCACGACGTAGACAAGGGCATTGCGTGGCGAACTCAGCCCGAACGTTGCGAAGATGATGGCCAACCAGAAGATCAGCACGGCCAGGAACGGCCACGACAGCGTCGAGTGGGTGGTGGCGATCAACCGCCATCGCTGCTGCAGATTATCCGCTGCACGGGCGCGCAACCTTTCGGCCGTTTGCCGATGAAACGCGTCGGCCGGTGCCAGTTCCTCGATCAGATGATCGACGCCGGTCAGCATGCTGCCCAGCGTGTAGCTCTCGACCCCGTTGGTGCGGCCAATTTGGTCCGGCAGCGGATAATGTCCCGCCGGGCGTGGTTCGGCGGGCCAGGTGTCGGCGATGGCGGCGGCGGTGTAGGCGCGAAGCTGGGCGCGGATCCCGGCCGCCTGCGGGCCATATTCCCGCAGCCGCTGGTCGAGTTCGATGAGATCGACCGAATAGCGTTCGACATTGGTGACCTGGTCGTCGTGCTGCGCCTTGGCGGAGGAGGTGAGCAGCCCAAGCACGAGTGCCGCGAAGGTCACCAGCATGGTCATGACGAGGCGCACGCTCTCGATCGTATCGCGGGAGCGATGGAGCGTGGGCAGCACTTTCTGGACCGCGGCCCCGAGAAAGGCGCTCGCCAGCAGGGACAGGCAGATCGCGGCGGCCTGGAGTTCTATCACCCGCGATGGTCCGGACCGCGTGCCGGCATTGTCAGCCTTCGCGCCTCACATGCTTCGGGTACCAGTCGGTAAAGGCGAGCCCGCCCAGGATGGCGGCGACGACAGCGGCGATACCCACGCTCGCGGGCAATCCCGGAATGAAGAGGATACCGATCTCGGCCAGGACCATTACCGCGAAGGCCACTGCCCAGCCGGCGGTCAGCACATAGTTGATCCTGACAAATACAGGGCTGTTCCAGTGGTCCGGCGATACATGCTGGCGTGCATATTCCATCGTGAACGGCCGGCGCACGGCCATCGAGATCAGCACGATCAGCAACAGGCCGGAATCGGCGCAAAGCCGCACGCCAATCACCGACAGCGTGCTGCCGGCGGTCGCGGTATAGATCGCCAGGAGCAGCATCAGGATGAATGTGCCGACCTCGAGTATCCTGACCGGATGCCCCGGCGTTGCCCAACTGCGCGCAATGAGGGCGCCTGAAACGACCGCGCCGGCGATCAGTGCGCCGGTCGAGCCCAGGTATCTGTCCAGCACCGCAAAGACAATGAACGGTGCGAACGCCAGCAGTATGCCCATGATCCAGTTCCCCCCAGGCGGCGCGACATCTCATGTTGTTTTGGCGCGGTTTCGATCGTTCAGGATTGCCGGTGGCGAAACCGTCGTGCACTGCGTGGTCCCGTTCTGCTCGTCGAGACCATTTGGGATGGTGGCTCTCGCAGGTTATGTGCGCAACTTTTATGTCAGTCGGGTCGTCGTTCGAATGTCAGGAGATATAAATGCCTCAAGTGTCCTGCCCCAGAAGTTCGTCGCATCTTGCGGCGGGCTTCTGGGACCAGCAGGCCACTGAAAACAAAAAGCTAGTCTGCTCTTGGGCCATCCACATGACCATGCCATATTGAATGCATGAGAACGCCCAATCAGGAAGAACTGCACGCGAGCAGCATCCTTGAGCGCGGCCAAGGTGGTGCGAGCTTCGCCCCGTGGCACGGCTCGAACGGTTTACGGCACGCCAGCCTTGGGACGTGGTGGGAACGAGTCCTGGCTATTCTGGGGTTGGCGTTCGTATTGATTACGTTGATCAATATCAGTCTGCAGCACCTGTAGGCACGGCAACCAAACGCATCCCCGACGGTTGAGCGTCCATCGCGGTCCTTCGGCCGCCATGATGGGATTGGGCGGCCGTGCCAGGCTCGAAGGGCTTATACCAACCGGCATTGATGCAGACTCTTCGGTTGACCCCGTCCGTCATGCCGGCGCATGCCGGTATCCACGCCTTTTACGAGCGGAAACAAAGACATAGATAGCAAGCCTGCGCTCGCCATGACGGTTGCACGGCGGTGCCGATGGGTCAACATCAAGGGCGATTGGTATTATTTGTCCGCGTGGCCCAACCCCCAGGCGGCCAGGTCCCGTCCCTCAGCCTTGGGCCATCTCACCCCGCAAGGCGGCCAAGCCGAGCTTGAGGTCGGCGATCAGGTCGTCCACGTCCTCCAGGCCGATATGGATGCGCACCACCGGGCCGGCGAAGGCGCCGCTGCCGGCGGTTCGGGTCACGAACCCGGTGGTCGGCACCGCCAGGCTTTCGTAGCCGCCCCATGAGGCGCCGATGCCGAACAGTTCCAGCGCCTCGACGAAGCGATGGGTTGCCGCCGGCGTAAACGACGGTTTGAATTCCACGCCGAACAGGCTGCAGGCGCCGGTGAAATCGCGCCGCCACAGATCGTGACCGGGCGCGCCGGGCAGGCCTGGGTGCAGCACCTGCGCGACCTCCGGCTGCTGGCGCAGCCAGTGGGCCACCTGCAGTGCCGAGTCCATTTGTGCCGCCAGGCGGACGGCCATGGTGCGGATGCCGCGCAGGGTCAGCCAACAATCGTCGGGGCTGGCATACTGGCCCAGGGTCCGTCCGGCGGCGTGCAGCACCTGCCAGTCCGGATCGTTGTTGACCGTAATCGAGCCGATCAGCACATCGGAGTGGCCGGCGAGGTATTTCGTCGCCGCCTGGATCGAGACATCCACGCCATGCGCGAACGGCTGGAAATGATGGATGCCCCAGGTGTTGTCCATGAACACCTTGGCCCCGCCGGCATGCGCCGCTCGGGCGATGGCGGGCACGTCCTGCACCTCAAACGTGTGGCTGCCGGGGCTCTCGGTGTAGACCACCTTGGTGTTGGGGCGCATCAGCGAGGTTATCTGTGCCTCATCGGCCTCCGGGCCGTAGAACGTGGTCTCGACGCCGAAACCGCGCAGCATGCCGGAGGCGAAGGCACGCGCCGGGCCGTAGACGTGATCCGGCATCAGCATGTGATCGCCGGCCTTCAGCCAGGCCAGCAACGGGGTCGTCACCGCCGCCAGCCCGGTCGAGACGACGTAGCATCGCGTGCCGCCTTCGATCGCGGCGATGGCATCCTCCAGCGCCCAGTGGGTGGCGGAGCCGCCGGTGCCGTAGGTCAGCACCCTTTCGCCGCGCCTGGCGGCCATCGCCATGCGTTCGGCCACCGTCGGAACCAGCACGGTGGACCCGCGCAGCAGCGGCGGGTTGACGAAGCCGTGCTCGTGCTTGGTGCCTCGGCCGACATGCGACAGGGTGGTGCGGAAGCCGCGCTTCCGGGTCTCGTCAGTCATGCTCAGCCAACCTCCACCGGCGTGTCGGACCGACCGCCCCATTCCGTCCACGACCCGTCGTACACCGCGCCTTCGGGGAGACCGGCGACTCGCAGGCCCAACGTCAGGATGCAGGCGGTGACGCCCGATCCGCAACTGGTCACCACCGGGCGGGATCCGTTGACCCCGGCGGCTTGGAAGCGATCGCGGACCTCGGCGGGCGAGCGGAAGGTGCCGTCGGCGTGCAACAGGTCGGTGTAGGGCAGGCTGACGGCGTTCGGAATGTGCCCGCTGCGCATGCCGGCGCGAGGCTCCGGCACCGCGCCGGTGAAGCGGCCGGCGGCTCGGGCATCGACCACCTGCTCCGCCGCCGTCCGCACGTTGCGCAGCATGTCGCCGACGCCGCGCAACCGGGCGGCGCGGTAGTCCGGGCGGAAGGCCGTTTCTGTTGCAGCCGCCGGGTCTCCATCGCTGGTCGGGCGGTTTTCCTGCAGCCATTTGGGCAGGCCGCCATCGAGCACGGCGGCGTTGTCATGGCCGAACAGGCCCATCAGCCACCAGCCGCGTGCCGCGGAGGCCAGCCCCTTCTGGTCGTAGAACACCACGCGGGAAGCGTTGCCGACGCCCAGCGCGCCCATCAGCCTGGCGAAGCGGCCCGGCGAGGGCACCATATGCGGCAGGTCGGTATCGGGATCGGCGATCTGGTCGATATCGAAATACCGCGCGCCCTGGATGTGTGCCCGCAGGAACTCGGTCTTGCCGTCCTTTGGTTCGTTCGGCAGGTATTTCGTCGCATCGAACACCACCATGTCTGGTTTGCCCAGTTCCGCGGCCAGCCATTCGGTCGTGACAAGAGGTTCCATGTTCAATCCCATCGGCGAAGGGCCGGTATCCTAGAGAGTGTTTCCGGCGGGTCCAAGGCCTGGGTCGACATGCCTAGGTCGACAGGCCTGGGTCGGCGATGCTGGATTTCATTCCAAAACAAGTATAATATCGCGGGATCAGGAAGGGCGCCGAGCAATGGCCGATAAAATCGAAACAGCCTGCATAGCGGAATTTCCAGCCCATAGCGGCGATTGCAGCGGCTTCGTCAAGGCGGTCGGCGCCAGTGTCGCTGTGACGATCACCGGCCAGGCGAACGAGATCGTCGACGCGCTGCAAGCGGGTGGCGACTGGGTCAAGCTGGCCGGTGGGCCGGCCGCACAGGCCGCCGCCAAGGCCGGCAAACTGGTCGTCGGCGGGCTGCGCGGTGGTGAGCAGGCGCAACCGGATGACCACGGTCATGTCGTTGTCGTGGTGGATGGGCCGCTCAACCGGAACCTGTATCCGACCGCCTATTGGGGCAAGCTCAACGGCGTCGGTGCGCAGAAGACGACCATCAACTGGGCCTGGACCAAACAGGATCGCGACAAGGTCACCTACGCGGCCCATGATGTCGGCTGATCCGACCCCGGCGTGGAACGAGGGGCTGGTCCGACGCGCACACCCCTGACCGCGGGCGCGCGCCGGTGTATCGTGCCGGTCACGCAACCCCAGGGGCAACACCAATGATCGTCGCCGACGTCATGACCCGCAACTGCATCACCGTCGCGCCGGACGCGACGGTGGAGGAAGCCGTCAACCTGATGCTGTCCCGGCATATCTCCGGCCTGTTCGTGGTGGACAAGGCGGACGATCTTGTCGGCGTCATCACCGAGGGCGACCTGCTGCGCCGCGACGAGCTTGGCACTCAGCGCAACCGCCCCTGGTGGCTGCGGCTGCTGGCGTCCCCCGCTCGGCAGGCCGCCGATTTCACACGCGCCAATGGCCGTCATGTCCGCGACGTGATGACCGAGGACGTCATCAGCATCGCGCAGGACGCGCCGCTGGAGGGCGTGGTGGCGGCGATGGAGGCGAACCGCATCAAGCGCCTGCCGGTCACCGCCGACGGCAAGGTGGTCGGCGTGGTCAGCCGGACCGATTTGTTGCGTGCGCTGATCGGGCGGGCCAGGACCTCGGAGCCGCTGCCGACCGATGACCGGGCGATCCGAGCCGCCATCATGACCGCGCTGGAGGCGCAGGCCTGGGCGCCGATGACGACGCTGAACGTCACTGTCGCCGACGCTGTCGCCGATGTGTGGGGCACCATCACCAACGAGGAGGAGCGTCATGCCATCCACGTGGTGGTGGAGAACACCCCCGGGGTGTCGTCCGTCCACGATCACCTGGTGTATATCGAGCCGTATACCGGCACGGTGATCGAGGCGCCCGACGAGCGATCGTAACGGGCGACCGAAACGTTGACGATCGCAACGTTGGCGATCGTAACGGCGGGCGGGCGGTTCGGCGGATGAATCCGCCTCGGTGAGCTGTGACTTTTGTTTCCATGCGATCCCGCCCATAATCCTGGGGCGTGGAAGCGCGAATCGGTGAGGTGAAGGCTGGCACGAGAGCAATTGGCTGATTCGAGAGGATGGGAACCATGGTTCGTGGCCTGATCCTGGCAGTGATCGCCTTGGTGCCGTGTGCCGCGGTCGGCGCGGCGACGCTGGATGGCGTTGCGATGCCGGAAATACGCGTGACGGACGGGACACGGATGCGGCTGAATGGCATGGGGCTGCGCACCTACTCGATCTTTGGATTGCACATTTACGTTGCCGGACTGTATCTGGAACAGCGGAGCAACGATTCCGCCAGCATCCTGCGTTCGCCGGAGCGGAAGCTGCTGGATATCCGGTTCCTGCGCGACGTCGATGCGGTGGATGCCAGGAAGGCGTGGCAGGATGGTTTCGCGAACAATTGCCGACCGCCGGAATGTTACCT
>DATAZJ010000350.1:0-5132 GCA_036272115.1 Rhodopila sp.
CCGCATGCTTCACCGGTTCATGGCGATCTACGTGGGTTTCCGCCGTTGCTGATCCAGGTTGGATCAGTTGAAACCTTGCTGGACGATTCCATCGCGCTCGCGCGCAAGGCCGGCACGGCGGATGTTCCGGTCGATCTGCAAATATGGCCCGAGATGATCCACATCTGGCACCTCTACTTCCCGGTGCTCTCCGCCGCCCGCCGAGCCATCGCGTCCGGCGGACTGTTCGTGCGCAACACGCTGCGGCCGGACATCACCGCGCCGGCATAGGCGGGATCGATCGCGTCCACCCAGCGTCCAACCACCAGCGTCGCCACGATGTTGCTGGTCAGGTTGGTCGCGGCGCGGATTTCGGCCATGAAACGATCGACTCCGACGATCAGGGTCAACGCTGCCACCGGCAGCACCCCCAGCGCCGGCATCGTCGCCGCTAGCGCAATGAAACCACCGCCGGTCACGCCCGCCGCGCCTTTCGACGTGAACAGCATCACCAGCAGCATGCCAAGCTGTTGAACGAAGGAAAGCGGTGTGTCCGTCGCGTGCGCCATGAACAGCACCGCCATGCTCATGTAGATCGCCGTGCCATCCATGTTGAAGGAGAACCCGGTCGGCATCACCAGGCCGACGACCTCCTTTTCGCAGCCCAGCGCTTCGAGTTTCTCCATTGACCGGGGAATCATCGTTTCGGCCGAGGTGGCGGCGAAGACGAACAGGATCTCTTCCTTGAAGTGCCCCAGCACCTGCCAAAGCCGAAACCCGGCCAGGCGAAGCGCGCCGCCAAGCGCAATGATCACGAACAGTGCGCTGACCAGATAGACCGAACCTACTAGCTCACCCAGCGACAGGACGGTGGAGATGCCGTATCGCCCGATGGTGAACGCCATCGCGCCGAACGCCCCGATCGGCGCGAACACCATGATCAGGCGCACCATGCGGAACAGCGTGTGCGAAACCATGTCCAGAACGTCGATCAACGGCCGCGCGCGTTCCCCCAGATGGCACAGCGCCAGTCCGAACAGCACCGCAAGGAACAGCACCGGCAGCACGTCGCCTTTGGCGAACGGGTCGATGAAGGTGTTGGGGATGATGTTCATCAGGAAGTCGGTGATCGTCATGTGGGATGCGCCCGTGACGTAGCCCGCCACGGCATGGGCATCGAGTGTCGCCGCATTGGCGTGGATGCCCACGCCCGCCGGCCAGACATTGCCGACGATCAGGCCGATAATCAGCGCCAGTGTCGACATGACCTCAAAATACACCAGCGCTTTCAGTCCCACGCGCGCGATGCGTCCGATATCGGCCATCGTCGCAAGGCCGACCACCACGGTGGTGAATATGACCGGCGTCACGACGACCCTGATCGCCTTGATGAACCCGTCGCCAAACGGTTTCAATCCGACAGCAAAATGTGGGTAGAAGTATCCGATCAATGCCCCCGCGACGACCCCGAGCAGGACCTGCACGTAAAGTTTGCCCAACAGGTGGATGCCGAAAGCGGAGCGGCCGACATCGACCGGTTCGTCGTGGGCAATAACAGCCATCGATAGCTCCCCACCTTGCGGGCACGCTTCTTCCGTCGTGCCCGCGAATACGTTGTCCTACCAAACCAACCGTTGGCTACTCGGCGGCCATACGGGTCTGCTCGACGGCCTTGGCCTTCACCACGACCTTGATCGCATCGTCGATACGCTCCCGCGCATAGCGCAGCGCGGTCGGCAGATCGGCGAGCGGGAATGTGTGCGTGTGGATTTTTGTCGCGTCGAACCGCTTTTGCCGCATGAACGCCTCGGCACGATGCGTGGCGCTCTTGCCTTCGCCGCGGATGCCGTAAAGGTAGATGTTGTTGCGAACGATATTGGCGATGTCGATCGTCGCCGGCTCATGCGGGAATGCCGCCAGACAGATCCGCCCACCGCGGTTCAGCATCGAAGCCGCCTCGTTGATGGCGTTCGGCGCCCCCGAACACTCGATCACGTAGTCCACGCCCTTGCCGCCGTTCAGTCGGCGCACCGCCTCGACGGCATCCTCAACCCGGGCATTGACGACATGATCGGCCCCCAGTTCGACGCCCATCTTCAACCGGTTGTCGCGTGTGCCGGTCAGGAACACCGGTGACGCACCCAGCGCCTTGGCAACCGCCACCGCCATCAGGCCGATCGGCCCGGGTCCGGTCACCACCACGCTCTCACCCGCCACCAGCCCGCCCAGTTCGGTCAGTCCGTACATCGCCGTGCCGGCGGTCACAACCAGAGTCGCCTCTTCATCGGACATCTCGTCTTCGATATGAATCAGCGTATTGATGTGGTTCACGGCATATTCCGCGAACCCCCCATCCGTGGTGAAGCCGTTGGCGCGGTGGCCTTTGTTCACGTCGCCATAGTTCAGGCCGTAGTTGTGGCAGGACGTGTACATGCCCTCCCGGCACCGCTTGCACTGGCCGCAACCGGCATGGATCTCCACCGTCACCCGGTCGCCGATCGCGTATTCGTCAACACCGGCGCCCAGCGCCACCACGGTGCCCATATATTCGTGACCCGGCGTGAACCGCTTGTTGAACGGCATGCCGCCTTCGATCATCGCCGGCGGACCGTGATAGATGATCTCCAGGTCGGTCGCACATATCGCCACCGCATCGATCCGCACCAGCACTTCCGCGCGATCAGGCACCGGAGTCGGCTTTTCGCTGAGGCTTAACTGTCCCGGATCACCCAGAACCCAGGCCTTCATCGTCTCCGGAACCGGGAAGTCCGGCGCGGTCTTCACGTTGGGATGGCTGTACATTGGCATCTCCTTCTTCGCCGAGGCGTTGTCCATGGCATATCACGCAGGTACAATCGATATCAACAGCAACCCCGGGTTGCTGTTGGAATGCAAAAAAAGGAAACCGATCCATGGATGTCCGTTTTGATGACCGAGTGGCGATCGTCACCGGTGCCGGCGCTGGCCTTGGCCGCCAGCACGCTTTGCTGCTCGCCTCGCGCGGCGCCAAGGTTGTGGTGAACGATCCCGGCGGAGCCGTAGATGGCACCGGCGGCGCCAACGCCGCGGCCGACGCCGTGGTGACGCAGATCAAGGCCGCCGGCGGCGAAGCCGTGGCCAGTTACGCCTCCGTCGCCGAGGAAGCCGCCGCACAGACCATCATCGACACCGCGATGAACACCTGGGGCCGGCTGGACATCCTGGTGAACAACGCCGGCATCCTGCGCGACAAGGCGTTCAACAACATGACCATGGCGGATTACGAATTCGTCAACCAGGTGCATCACTTCGGCACCGCCTACTGCATCAAGGCGGCCTGGCCGATCATGCGCAAGCAGTCCTATGGCCGGATCGTGGTCACCACGTCCGGTTCCGGCACCGTCGGCAATTTCGGCCAGGCCAACTACGGCGCCGCGAAAATGGCGGTGAATGGCCTGATCAACGTGCTGCGCCATGAAGGCGGCAAATACAACATCCGCTGCAATGCGATTTCGCCGTCCGCCTATACCCGCATGACGGAGTCGCTCCTCCCGCCCGACATCGCCCCCTGGATGAAGCCCGAACTGGTTTCCCCCGCCGTGGCCTGGCTATGCAGCGAGGAATGCGACCAGAACGGCGAAATCATCGCCGCCACCGCCGGCGGCTACGCCAGGGTGCAGTATTTCGTCAGTGAAGGCGCCCAGTTCGATCCTGCCGAACCGGTAACGATCGAGATGGTGCGCGACAGTCTTGAACGTATTCGCGACCTGTCCACCGCCAAGCCGTATTTTGGCATGATGGGCAATGTCGTGGAAAAACTGCGGGAAATGGGGCGCATCAAGTAGCCCATTCCCAAACGCCGACAAACCTGCCTAAGCTTCCCGACGGAGCGCGCCGCAAGAAGAGCAGCGCCCGCGGGAGGCAGCATGGGACAGACGACGACGGCCACTGGATGGTCCTGGGTACGCGATATCAGCCGCTATCAATGGATGGTTTTCTTGATCGCCTGGCTCGGGTGGTCATTGGACAACACCGACTTCAGCCTGTTCGCCCTGGTGCTGCACCCGGCGATGACCGAATTGATCGGCGGACACCCGACCGCGGCGGATATCGGCCGTGTCGGCGGCATCCTCAGCATGGCCGGACTCCTCGGATGGGCATTCGGCGGCTTCATCTTCGGAATCCTCGGCGATTATTTCGGACGCGTTAGAACGTTGATGTTCAGTGTCGTTCTGGTGGCCATCTTCACCGCGTTGCAAGGCTTCACCCACAGCACTTTGACATTCGGCATCTGCCGGTTCTTCACCGGCGTCGGCACCGGCGCGGAAATCATCCTCGGCATCCCCTTGGTGGCCGAGGCCTTCGCCGACACGCACCGCGCCAAGATCCTGGGCATCATGATGACCGGCGGCGGCTTCGGCAGCCTGATCGGCGGCCAGCTTTTCGCCCTCGTCGGACCCTACGGCTGGCGCTACGTGATGTTCACCGGTGTGTTGCCGGCGATCATCCTGGTCCTGTTGCGCCGCGGTCTCGAGGAACCCGAACATTTCCAGGCCGTCGCCGCCAGGCGTCGAGCAATCCGAGCGCAACGCCAGCAATCGGCGACCGATCAGGCCTATCTGCGCTTCACCCCCGCCCAACTGTTTTCACCGGAACTGCGCTACACCACGTTCATCGGGGTGCTGTTCTGTCTCGGAACCCTGCTGGCGATCTGGACCAGCGCAATCTGGCTGCCGACGATCCAGGGGCAGTTGCTGGCGAAGCAGGGCATCACCGGGCCCGCGGCGGCGCCGTTCATCGGGCACGGCATGATGCTGTGGGGATTGGGCGGGATCATCGGCTACGCGACGTTCGGCTTCATCGCCGATGCGATCGGACGCCGGTCGACCATCATCTTCTACAATGTCGGCACCATCGCGGTCGGGCTCTACATGTATCTGTGGGTGGATACCTGGGATCTTTACCCTTATCTGCTGCCGGTGTTCGGGTATTTCGTGTTCGGCGTGTTCTCCGGTCACGCGGTCTACCTGCCGGAACTGTTCCCGACCCATGTGCGAGCCACCGCCGTCTCCTTCTGCAACGGCTCCGGCCGCGTGGTCACCAGCTTCGGGCCGCTGGTCGCCGGACTCCTGGTCGGGATGATGGGCGGCTCGTTCAACCAGGCAACGGCCATC
>DATAZJ010000351.1:0-1831 GCA_036272115.1 Rhodopila sp.
AAGGTCATTGGCGGTGGTCGGGCAAGGTGGCGCGGGCTGGCCGTTGGCGGCGATCGGGTCAATCGGCGCCGGCGGGGCATCGGCGGCGGGTGCCTCCAGGGGCAGGACCGGACATCCTTGCGGCGGCTGCATCGATCCGTCGGTGAGCAGGCAGTTTATCGGCGCGACGGCGAACATGGCGGCGACGCGGCCGGACGGATAGGCTGGATCGATCGGCACGTAGGCGGCACCGGCCTTGAGGATGCCAAGCAGACCGGTGATCAGCGCAAGCGTGCGCGGCGCGGCGATGCCGATGAGGTCACCGGGTTGTACTGCCCCGTGTGTGGCCAGCCGGGCGGCCAGGGCATCGGATCGACGGTCCAGTTCGGCGTAGGTGAGGGTGCCGGCGCCCTCGGCGATCACCGCCAACGTGTCGGGCCGCAGGCGGGCTTGTTCGCGGAACAGGGCGACTATGCCGGTGTCGCGCGGGTAGGCGGTGGCGGTGGCGTTCCATGTCACCTCCAGGCGCTCGCGTTCGGCCGGCGTCAGCAGGTCGGTGCCGGATAGCGTGCGGTCGGGGCGTTCGGCCGCGTTGGCGGCGAAGGTCGCGATGTGGGCGGCCAGGGCGTCGATCCGCCAGGCGTCGAACAGGTCGCTGTCATAGTCGATCGACAGGGCTGTGCCGTCGGCATCCGGACGGAAGAACAGCGCCAGGTCGAAATGCCGGGTTCGCACTGGCAGGGTGACCGGGGCTGCCGTGGCGGCACCCAGGCGGAGGGGAGGCAGTGGGGTGTCGCCGGCGACGACGACGACGTCCAGTAACGGCGTGCGGCCTGGCTCGCGGGGGATGCCGAGCGCCTCGACGATCTGTTCGAACGGGGTCGCGGCATGGGTGAGTGCGGCCTGCAACTCGGCGGCGGTGATGGCGATCAGGGCGTCCAGCCGCAGCGATCCGTCCAGCCGGTGGCGCAGCGGCAGGGTGTTGGCGAAGAAGCCGATCTGGTCCTCGAAGGCGGGGTGGTCGCGCCCGGCGGCAACCGTGCCGATGACCAGGTCGGTCGAGCCGGTGTAGCGGTGCAGCACCGCGGCCACCAAGGCGATCTGCACCGCCAGGGGGGTGGTGCCGGCGGCGGCGGCAAGGCGGGCGATGCCGGTGGTGACGGCCGCGTCGAGATGCCGGCTGGCCTGTGCGCCTCGCCCGCTGGTGCCGAACCCACGCGGCCGGTCGGTCGGCAGGTCGAGCCGTCCGTCGGCGCCGGCCAGGCGGTTTTTCCACCATGCCAGGTCGGTCTCGGCGGCGGGGCTGCGGCGCAGGGCGTCCTGCCAGGCCGCGTAGTCGCGGTACTGGATCGCCAGCGGCGGCAGGTTGGCCTCGGGCGCCTGATAGAGCGTTGACAGTTCCTGCACCAGGACACCGAGGGACCAGCCGTCGCTGATTGCGTGGTGCAGGTTGCAGATGAGGATATTGTCCTCGGGTGCCAGGCGCAGCAGACGGGCGCGCCATAGTGGACCGGCGGACAGGTCGAAGGGGCGCAGCCCTTCGTCGGCGGCGATCGCCAGCGCGTGGGCCTCGGTCTGGTCGGTGAGGTCCTCGACGCTGAAGGGCGGCGGGCCGGCGGGCAGGATGTGCTGGCGGGGTTTGCCGTCCTGGACGGTGATCTCTGTCCGCAGGCTTTCGTGCCGTTGCATCAGGACGGCCAATGCCTGTCGCAGGCGATCCGTGTCGAGCGGCCCGGTGATGCGAAAGGCGCCGGTCATGTTGTAGACGGCGCTGCCGGGCGCCAGGCGGTCCAGCACCCAGAGACGCTGCTGCCCGGCCGAGACGGGATGATCCTGGGCGTCAGGCACGGCG
>DATAZJ010000352.1:0-5621 GCA_036272115.1 Rhodopila sp.
CGTCATGCCGGCGCATGCCGGTATCCACGCCTTTTACGAGCGGAAACAAAGGCATGGATGGCGAAGCCTGCGCTCGCCATGACGGTTGCTCGGTGCTGCAGATGGGTCAACATCAAGGGCGATTGGTATGAGACCCGGGGATAAATGGACGCTTCGACATTGGCACTGCCGCCCAATTCCGTCGTGGCGGACGAAGGCCCGCCACCCACGCCTTTGCCCGCAATAACGGCCGGAGCTTAGCCCGGACGCGCCCAACCCCCTACCGGACCTGAACCATGGCCAGTTCCTCGGCCCGCAGACAACGCGCCATCCGTCCCGGCTCAGGCCGCCATTCCGGCGGCGGAGCAGCGCAGGCGCCGATCGCATAACGGCAGCGCGGCGCGAAAGCGCACCCCGGCGGCAGCGCCCGCATGTCCGGCGGCGCGCCGGGGATTGCCTCGATCTCGTCGCCCGGTTCGGCATTCTCCACGCTGCACGCCAGCAACCCCATCGTGTACGGATGCAGCGGCGTATTCAGCACCGCCGCCACCGATCCTTCCTCCACGATCCGCCCGGCATACATCACCGCCACCCGGTCCGCGATCTCCGCCGCCACACCCAGATCGTGGGTCACGAAAATCATCGCCATCCCAAGCTCCGCCTGCAGCCGCCGCAACAGCAGCAGCACCTGGATCTGCACCGTGGCATCCAGCGCCGTGGTCGGCTCATCCGCCAGCAACAGCCGCGGCCCGCAGGACAGCGCCAGCGCGATCATCGCCCGTTGCCGCAACCCGCCCGACAATTCATGCGGATACGCATCCAGCCGCCTCTCGGCCGACGGCACCCCCACCAGTTCCAGCAACTCCAGCGCCCTGGCCCGAGCCGCTTGCGCCGAGACCCCGGTATGCCGGCGCACCGTCTCCGCGATCACCGAGCCGATCGTGTACACCGGGTCCAGCGCCGTCATCGGCTCCTGGAAGATCATCGACACCAGCCCGCCGCGCATGTCGCGCAACGCCTGCGGGGTCATCGCCAGGATATCGCGCCCGTCCACCTCCACGCCGCCGGTCATCCGCGTGCGCTGTTCCGGCAGCAGCCGCATCAGCGCCCGCAGCGTCACGCTTTTGCCGCTGCCGGATTCGCCGATGATGCACAGCACCTCGCCCGCCGCCAGCGACAGCGAGACGCCGTTGACCGCATGCACCTCCGAACCCTCCACGGCGAAGCGCACGGTCAGGTCCCGCAGCGCCGCGATCGGCGCCGCCTCGCTCATTGCAGGGTCCCCGTCGCCATCTCATCCACCGGCAGTCCGCGCCCCGCCAGGCTGTGCCCGGAGTCAGGCACATGGATGAAACAGGCCGCCTCATGCCCACTCGCCGGCCTGTCCGGATCGGCGGCCAGCGGCGGCATCCCGGCGGTACACACCGCCTCGGCATAGCGGCAGCGCGGCGCGAAGCGGCAACCCGGCGGCAGGTCCACCGGATTGGGCGGGTCGCCACTGACCGGCTGCCGCTCGATCCGCCGCGACGGGTCCATCGACGGCCGGGACGCCAGCAGCGCCCGCGTATACGGATGCATCGGCCCCGAGAACAACGCCTCCGCCGGCCCGATTTCCACCACCTGGCCCAGATACATCACCAGCACCCGCTGGCTGATATGCCGCACCACCCCCAGATCGTGGCTGATGAAAATGTAGGTCAGCCCAAGCTCCCGCCGCAGCCGAGCCAGCAGGTTCAGCACCTGCGCCTGCACCGATTTGTCCAGCGCCGACACCGGCTCATCCAGGATCACCATCCGCGGCCCGATCGCCAGCGCCCGCGCGATATTCACCCGCTGCTTCTGCCCGCCGGACAACTCATGCGGATAGCGTTCGCCGATCAGGTCGGGATCGAGGCTGACATGCCGCAGCGCCTGTCGAGCCTTCTCGGCCGCATCGCCACGCGAATGCCCCTGGATACGCGGCCCGAATGCGATGCTGTCGCGCACCGCCAGCCGAGGGTTCAGCGACGCGCTGCTGTCCTGGAACACCATCTGCACCTGGCGGCGGAACGCCGGCACGCCGATGCCGCCGGTTCCCACCACATCGCCGTCCAGGATCAGCTCGCCCTGGTCGCGTGGCAGCAGATGCATCAGCAGCCTGGCCAGCGTCGACTTGCCGCAGCCGGACTCACCCACCACGCCCAGCGTCTCCCCCTTGGCGACACTGAACGACACCCCATCCACCGCATGCACGCGGGCAGGGGCCCCCAGCCCGCGTTTCAGCAGCCCGCCCGCCTTGCCGCCCTTGCCACGCAGCAGGAAATGCTTGCGCAGGTCGCGCGCGATCAGCAACGGCTGCGCGGGGCCACCGCGATCCAGCGATTCCGACATCTCAGCCCCTCACATTCATGGCCGCGCGCAGCCCGTCACTCAGCAGGCTGAACGAAACCGAGGTGATGAAGATCGCCGCCCCCGGCAGCGCGCACACCCACGGCACCACGTAGACCGACTGCATCAGCGTGCTCAGCATCAGCCCCCAGTCGGCGGTCGGCGGATGCACGCTGAGTCCCAGGAACGACAATCCGGCCGACAGCAGGATGCTGACGCTGACCAGGCTGGACGCATACACCAGCACCGGCCCCAGCACGTTGCCGATCACATGGTACCGCACGATCGCCAGACCGCCCGCGCCGCTCGACCGCGCCGCCTCGATGAAGTCGAGGCCGCTGACCTGCGCCGTCGCCGTTTCGGTCACCCGGCACATCGGCGGGATGAACACCAGCGTCAGCGCGATCATCCCGTCCAGCACGCCGCCGCCCATCGCCCCGGTGATCGCCACCGCCAGCAGCACTGACGGGAACGCGTAGAACACGTCCATCACCCGCATGATGATGGTGTTCGCCAACCGCCCGCCAAACCCCGCGGCGATGCCGAAACCGCCGCCGATGATCGTCGCGCAGATCACCGGCACCACGCCCATCAGCAGCGACACCCGCCCGCCATAGATCAGCCGGCTCAGCATATCGCGGCCCAGTTCGTCCGCGCCCAGCAGGTGGCCGCGATAGCCGAACGGCTTCAGCCGCGACAGGATGCTGCCGGTATCCGGATTGTACGGCGCGACCCAGGGCGCGAAGATCGCCGCCAGGACGATGATCCCCAGGATCGTCGCCCCCACCAGTGCGCCGGGCCGTCGGCGCAGCTTGCGCCAGACCTCGCCCCAGTAACTGCCGCGCCGCCGGGCGATTGGCCTGGGCGTTGCGAACGCGATGGCCACCGAGGCCGTTTCCTCGCGGTCAGCCACGCCGCAGCCTCGGGTCGATGGTCGCCTGCACCAGATCGACCGCCAGGTTGGTGGCGACGAAAATCATCGCCAGCACCAGCACCGTCCCCTGCAGCAGCGGCACGTCCCGGTTCTGGATCGCCCGCCCCAGCAGAAAGCCGCTGCCCGGCCAACTGAACACCGTCTCCACCAGGATCGAGCCACCCATCAGGTAGCCGAACTGCAACCCGATCACCGCGATGACCTGCGCCAGCGCGTTGCGCAGCACGTGCCGGGTGATCGCCCCTTCGGACAGACCGTTCGCCCGCAGCGTCAGCACGAAATCATGCGACAGCAGATCCAGCACCGCCGCCCGCGTGCTGCGGGCGATGATGCCGGTCGGGATCAGCGCCAGGCTGATCGCCGGCAGGATCATGAACCGCAAATCGGCCCAGGCGAAGATGCCGAACGCGCCGGCGCTCAACTGCCCCATTCCGGTCGCCGGCAGCAGCGACCATTGCACCGCGAACAGGATCACCAGCATCACGCCCACCCAGTAGTTCGGCAGGCTGATCCCGACCACCGCCCCGCCCGACACGATCTGGTCCAGCAGCCGGCCCGGAAAACGAGCCGCCGCCACCCCCATCGCATACCCCACCAGCAGCGCCGCCGGCACCGCCAGCACCACCAGCCGGAACGTGTTCGCGATCGCCTCGCCGACCTCCAGCGCAACCGGGCGCCCCGTCGAAATCGAGGTGCCAAGCTGGCCTTCGAACACATGGCCCAGCCAGATGAAATACTGCACGATGATCGGCCGGTCGAACCCATAGGCGTGCTTGATCGCCGCGATTGTCGCTGCCGTCGCGTCAGGCGGCACCACCGTTTCCAGCGGATCGCCCGGCGCGATATCGACCACTGCGAAACACACGACGCTGACGCCGAGTGCGATCGGCAAAGCCAACAGCACCCGGCGGAGAACGTTACTCATTCAACCGCCTCACTTGGCGATCGTGACGGGCGTCAGATCCTGGAACCAGCTTCGCGCCTGCACGAAGCCCTTCACGTCGGGTGCCATTGCACGCGGGTTGATGTCATGCGCCACCCAGATCATGACCGCCTGCGCGTTCATCATCTCGTTCAGCTTGGTCAGCAGGATCAGCCGCTTCGCCGGATCGAACTCCTCGTAGACCTGCTTGATCAGCGCATCCATTTCCGGATTCGAGTAATGCCCCCAGTTGCTGCCCTTCGGCGCCCATTGGCTGGTGGCGACGTGGCGGATCAGCGCGTTGAACGGGTCCTGCACCTGCCGGCTGACATTGATGCCGTTGATGTTCGGATATTTGTCGACGCCCGCTCGGGCAACCGCCAGCAGCGCGTTCCAGTCCATCACGTCCAGCTTGGTCTGGAACCCCGCCGCATCCAGTTGCTGCTTGACCAGCTCATTCATCGGCAGCGACTGCATCTGTCCCGACCCCGAGGTCGATATCGCCAGGTCGATCGCGCAAGGATAGCAATGCGCCTCCTTCAGCAACGCGGTCGCCTTGGCGGTGTCGTGATGGTACGGTATCGGATTGCCCCGGTACGGCGTGCCGGGCGGGACGGAGGAGTTCCCCTCGATCATCATCCCGTCCAGCAATTCCTTCATGTCAGCCCGGTTGATCGCGTAGTTGGCCGCTTGCCGGATCTTCAGATTGGCGAACGGGCCTTTCACGAAATTGAGCTGGTAGCTCCAGTTATGCGGATAGGTGTTGGTGATGACCTGCATCCCCGCGCCCTTCAGCCGCTTCACCGAATCCGGGTCGGGCGCCTCGATCCAGTTGACCTGCCCCGACAGCAGCGCCGCGGTGCGGGTCGACGAATTGGGCATCGGGAACAGCTCGACCCGGTCCTGCTTCGGAATGCGGTCCTTGTTCCAGTAGTTCTTGTTCGGAACCAGATCCATTTCCTGGTGCGGCCGTTCGCCGGCGAACAGATAAGGGCCGGTGCCGGATGGCTTGGCCGAATACGCGTTCCAGTCGTACTTGACCGCCTTCGCCTGGCACGGGCTGATCATCAGCACATAGCTGATCTCATACGGAAACAGCGAATCCGTCGAATTGGTCGTAATCGCAACGGTATGGTCGTCGATCACCTCGGAGCTTTTGTAGTTCGTCAGGTACGGACCGGCCTGCGCCGCCTCGGCCGCATAATATTGCGGCGCCTTGGGGTCGGTCAGATAGCCCAGGTTCCACACCACATCGATGGCGACGAACGGGCATCCGTCCGACCATTTGACCCCCTTGCGCAGGTCGAAGATCCATCGGTGATCGTTCTTCGGATCGATATGCCACGCAGTCGCCAGCCCCGGCACCAGTTCCGACGGCTTGGTCGAACTGGAAAGGTCCCATTCAATCAGTGAATCGTA
>DATAZJ010000353.1:0-3254 GCA_036272115.1 Rhodopila sp.
GCCGGGGCCGGCGGATCCCGCCTCCTGACTCTCCGCCAGGCTGATCAACGAACAATTTTCCAACACCCCAGCCACCGCGTCCCGCGCCTTCCGCATCAGATGCTGCATCCGGCAAGCCTTGATGTCGGCGCAATCCAGGCAAGGACGAAAGCGCGTCACGCTGGCACATGGCGTCAACGCCAGCGGCCCGTCGATGATGCGGATGATGTCAGCCACCGATATCGTCCCAGGATCGCGCGACAGCCGATGGCCGCCCTGCGCCCCGCGGTGGCTCTCGACAACCCCGCCGTCGCGTAGTTGCACCAGGATCGCCTCCAGGAATTTGCGCGGGATATGTTCCCGTTCCGCGATCTCGAACGTCGGCGTCCAGCCGTCGAGCGGGAACCGTTCCGCGAGCATGGTCGCGGCACGCACGGCGTATTTTCCCTTGCTTGATAACATCCGTGCGATCTGTCCGCGTGGCGGTCGGGGGGCAACCTTACATCCCGCCGCCGTCGCGTCTGCAAGGCCAAAATTCCTTGTTGACAAGCCGGCCTGTCGATGTCCGATAATCCCTATATGCTTAGTATGTATTAAAGGGAGGCAACCTTGGCAAGCCCAACCATCGCGACTTCAGTCGTGGCAGGCATGCGGCCGATGCAACGAAGCACGTCCAGCCCGACCGGGTCCAACAGCATTCCATCGCGACAAGGCTCGGCCCAACCAGGTCCGGCCCAACAAGACCGGGCCGAACAAGCCGCAACCCGACAAGGAGGCGACACAGCCATGATCGAACTGGGGCAAACCGTCCACTACGACGATACCGGCGACGTCGGCGTGGTCATCGGACTGGGCCGATTCCTTGTGGGTGGCCATCGGGCGCTGGTCCAACGGTCATTCGGGCCGGCCGGGCGTGACGCCGCGTCCGAGTGGTTCGAACTCGAGCGCCTCGCGCCGATCGGCCGAACGGTCCTGGAACCGTATTGCGAGATCCCACCCCGCACGCCCGCCGCCACCCCCATCGCGGATGGTTTCGCCCAAGGATAGTTCCAAAGGGGATAGTTTCATATGACGACGATCGCCATCATCGGCGCCGGCTTCAGCGGCACGTTGCTGTCGCTGCACCTGCTGCGCCACTGTCCGCCGCCCGTTCGCCTTGTGCTGATCGAGCGCAACAGCCAGTTCGGCCGCGGCCTGGCCTACGCCACCGGCAACGCCAGTCACATCCTGAACGTGCCGGCCGCCCGCATGAGCGCATTCCACGACCAGCCAAGCAATTTCCTGGACTGGCTGACCAGCCAGCCGGAAGGCGAAAACACCGGTCCGCAGACATTCGCCCCGAGACGCGCCTTCGGTGCCTATATCCGGGCGCTGCTGAACGATGAGATCAAGCGCAGCGGCCGGGACCGGCTGGAACTGGTGAGAGGCGATGTCACCGGACTGGACCGCGGCAGCCATCCACTGCGGCTGACCCTGGATCGCGATCGCACCATCCAGGCCGATTTCGCCGTGCTGGCCACCGGCAACTTCCCACCCGAACCTGTGCCGGTGGCCGATGCCAGCTTCTACGATTCGCCGCTGTACCGGCCGGACCCATGGGCACCGGACGCCATGGCCGATCTCGACCCGGATGCGCCGATCCTGCTCCTGGGCACCGGCCTGACCACGGTGGACGCGGTCAATTCGCTACTGGATCAAGGCCACCGCGGACCGATCCACGCTTTGTCGCGTCGCGGCCTGCTGCCCCGCCGGCATGCCTCGGTGCCGGCACCGGCCCCCGAACACGCACCGTTCCCCACCGCCGTGAACGCTCTTACCCGCTTCCTGCGCAAGGAATCCGCCAGGGCCATCGCCGAGGGCAGCGGGTGGCAGCCGATCATTGATGAGTTGCGGCCCTTCACCGTCGATATGTGGCAGACCATGTCACTGCCGGATCGCCGCCGTTTCCTGCGGCATCTGCGGCCCTGGTGGGACGTGCATCGCCACCGCGTGGCCGGGCAGGTCGCCGATCGGATCGACGCCGCGCGCGCCAGCGGCCAGTTGCGCATTCACGTCGGACGCGTGCGCCAGTACGCGATCGACGGCGGCCAGGTGCAGGTCCTGTACCGCCCCCGGCGGAAGGAGTCACTGGCCCCGATCGATGTCGCCCGGGTCGTCAACTGCGCCGGCCCCGGCGCGGACTACGACCGGATTCCCGATCCGCTGATCCGCGGCCTGCTGCGTAACGGCACCGCCAGACCCGATCCGTTGCGCCTCGGACTCGACGTCACCGGCAATTGCGCGCTGCTCAACAAGGACGGCGCGATCTCCCGCAGGCTGTTCGCCGTCGGGCCGGTGACCAAGGGCACGTTCTGGGAGATGACCGCCGTCCCGGATATCCGCCGGCAGACCGAAAAGCTGGCGGAGTATCTGGCAACCCTGGCGAAAGCCGCTCCGGCGCGGCCGCGAACGCCGTCATAGCGCGCGCTACGCCGACGGTGCCCCCGGCTGCTTCAACGGCGCCGCTTGCGCAAACGCATCCTGCGCCTCGCACAACGCAACGATGCGATCGATGGTCGGGATATCGGCAACCGAAATGTGGAGCGCCCGCATCACCACAACCAGGCTCATCAACAGGATATCGGCGATGGTCACCGAATCGCCGTGGCAATAAAGCCCGGTCGCGGTCTCGGTCGCCAGGCGCTTCTCCAGCGCTTGCAGCCCGATGGTGAACCAATGGTGCTGCCAGGCCCGCAATGCCGCCTGGTCGAAGCCGCCGGTCGTCGTCAGATAGGCTCGCACCCGCGGCACCAGCAGCGGGTGCAAATCCGCCGCCAAGCCCCCGGCGATCGAGCGCACCCGCGCGCGGCCCGGCGGGTCCGCCGGCAGCAACGGCGGATTGGGTGTGGTCTCCTCCAGGTATTCCAGGATCGCCAGCGATTGCGTCAGCGGCGGCTGGCCCGGCACAATCAGCGCCGGGATCGCCGCCAATGGATTGATCGCTCGAAACGCCTCAGCATATTGCTCGCCGACATCGAGATCGATGGTATGCCGATCCGCCGACAGCCCCTTCAGCGCAAGGGCAACACGAACCCGGTACGCCGCCGAACTGCGCCAAAACGTATAAAGCTGGTAGTCGGCCATGGCATCCTCCCTAGGAATTACGCGTTGCTCGATAAGGGCTCGTGGCGAAATAACCGAATCGTTCGACGAGCGCCGCCAGCCTCTCATCGCCATGACGAAATCAAGCGGCAGTACCAACGTCGCAGCATTTTGATTATCCGCCGAGACTAGGC
>DATAZJ010000354.1:0-3880 GCA_036272115.1 Rhodopila sp.
ATCAGAGGAGCATGCCATGACTGACACGCCTGCCAAACCCGTCTTGTTGACCGGTGCCTCCGGGGCGCTGGGCCGTGTCCTGGTGAAATCGCTGGGGGCGTTGGGCTGGCGGCTGGTGCTGACCGATATCGCGCCGTTTCCGGATGCGATTCCCGCTGGGGCGACGTTCACGAAGGCCGATCTGTCGGACGGGGTGACGATGCTGCGGCTGGCGGAAGGCTGCGGGGCGATTATTCACCTCGGCGGGGTGTCGGTGGAGCGGCCGTTCGAGGAGGTCATCGGGCCGAATATCCGCGGGCTGTATCACGTGTATGAGGCGGCTCGGCGGGAGAAGGCGCGGGTGATTTTCGCGTCGTCGAACCACTCGGTGGGGTTTCATGAGCGGACGGAAAGTCTGCCGGCGGATACTCAGTTTTTGCCGGACGGATATTATGGGCTGTCGAAGGCTTACGGCGAGCTGATGGGGCGGATGTACTGGTTCAAGCATGGGGTGGAGAGCGTGAACGTGCGGATCGGGTCGGCGACGGCTGAGCCGGTGAATGCTCGGATGCTGGCGTCGTGGATGTCGTATCCGGATTTCTCGCGGCTTATGGAACGGTGCGTGGTGACGCCGGCCGTGGGACATGTGGTGATCTGGGGAGCGTCGGCGAATGCCCGGATGACGTGGTGGCGGGACGACGCGCGGGCGAAGCTGGGGTGGGTGCCGGTGGACAGCGCCGATCCGTTTGCCGGGCAATTGGCCGGCGCGGTGAGTGGCGATCCGGTGGAGGAACGATACATGGGCGGCGCGTATTGCCGGATCGATTATACGCGCGGCGAAATAGCGTCGGCTGGGTTGTTTGGAGGCAGCGATGACTGACGGCGTTCTGTATATCGGCCACAGGCGGTATTCGTCGTGGTCGTTGCGGGGATGGCTGGCGGTTCGGCTGGCGCGGCTGGATGTGGATGTGCGGGTGCTGCGGTTTACGCGGCCGGGGCCGACGAAGGCGATTGCCGAGCTGTCGCCGAACGGGCTGGTGCCGTTTCTGGAGCATAATGGTGCCCGGGTTTGGGAGTCGCTGGCGATTTGTGATTACTGCGCGGAGATTGAGCCGGGGTTGTGGCCGGCGGATCGGGTGGCGCGGGCGCATGCGCGGTCTATCTCGGCGGAGATGCATGCGGGGTTCCGGGAATTGCGGATGGCGATGTGGATGAATTTGGGGCGGGATTTTTCCGGGCTGGGGCGGACGCCGGGGGCTCTGGCGGATATCGGTCGGATCGAGGCCTTGTGGGCGGAGACTCGGGCGCGGTTTGGGGGTGGGGGGCCGTTTCTGTTCGGGGCGGCGTTCGGGGCGGCGGATGCGATGTTCGCGCCGGTGGTGGCGCGGTTTTTGGGCTGGAAACCGGTGGTTTCGGCGGAGACGGCGGGTTATTGCGCGGCTGTGCGGGGGCATCCCTTGGTGGCGGAATGGTATGAGGGGGCGGCGGCGGAGCCGGACGACTGGTTGATCGAGGATTATGAGCGGGCACCGGCCGGATGAACCGGTTTGGCTCGGGGTTCGACTGATGCCACGCAAGCCGCCGCCGGTTGCCCAGGGCGATGAGGCAGTCGCGGCGATTTGTGCGGTGATCTGCCGCATCCCCAAGGGCTGGGTTGCCACTTATGGCCAGGTCGCCGCGATGGCCGGTCTGCCGCGGCGCGCGAGGCTGGTCGGGCAGGTGCTGCAAAACCTCGACCCGGCCAGCAAGGTTCCCTGGCATCGCGTCGTCAACGCCAAGGGCGAGGTGTCCTACAGCCTGTCCCGCAACGGCGGTGACGCGCTGCAGCAGCGCCTGCTGAAAAAGGAAGGTGTCGCGTTCGACGACAAAGGTCGTTTCAATCTGGAGCGGTTCCGCTGGCTCGATTAACAGGGTTGGACCGTTACGCCAGCCGGAGGCGCTGCCTGATGCTGACCGAGCGCTTGGGGTATCGAGACCGGTAAATACGACGCCGGCCTGATCTTGGCCTTCAGGATCGCGCGGCTTACGGCTAGCCCCTAATCCGTTTATTGTCCTGAGGGGCACACTGCCTGGCGGGGGTGGCCATGACCGACACCGAGTGGAACGTGACGACACCGGCTGAAGCCGGTTTCGCACCCGATCTGGACACGAACTTCGAGATTGCCCGGCAAGCGGGGATCTTGCCGAATCTGCATGGCGTGGTCGCGGCGCGCGGCGGGCGGATATTCTTTGAGCGGTATCTCGCCGGCCCTGACGCGGGACGCAGCCCGCTGGGGATAGTACGGTTCGGACCCGAAACACCGCATGACATGCGCTCCGTCTCCAAGAGCATTGCCGGGTTGTTGTATGGCATCGCGCTCGCGGCAGGCCAGGTTCCGGTCCCGGAGTCGAACCTGCTGTCGCAATTTCCGGAATATTCTGATCTTGCCGGCGATTCCGCACGACAATCCCTAACGGTCAGCCATGCCCTGACCATGACGCTCGGCACGGATTGGGACGAATTGACGGTTCCCTATTCCGATCCAAGAAACGGCGAGACCGCGATGAACAACGCCGCCGATCGCTACCGCTACGTGCTGGAGCGGCCGGTTATCGAACCGCCGGGCAAGCGCTGGATTTATAATGGCGGCGCAACAGCCCTGCTCGCGCGACTGATCGAGAAAGGAACCGGCCAGCCGTTGCACGACTTCGCGCGCGAGGTCCTGTTCGCGCCGCTGCGGATTGAAAACACCGAGTGGCGGCGCGGCATGGACGGGGAACCGATCGCAGCCTCCGGCCTGCGCATGACCCCGCGCGACCTGGCGCGCATCGGAACGATGATCCTTGGCGGCGGGCGGTGGGACGGGCGGCAAGTGGTACCGGCGGAATGGCTTGCAACTTCCTTCGCGCCGGCCGTATCGATGCCAGATGGGCAACAGTATGGCCATCATTGGTATTTGGGTTCGGTTCCCATGAATGACGGCGCCGGGGGCGTGCGCCACGAAAAGACCATCCACGCGGTTGGGAATGGCGGGCAGCGACTGTTCCTGTTGCCGCGACTGGACCTGGTGGTGGCGGTCACCGCCGGCAACTACAACGCCCCGAGCGATGGGAGGCCACCGATGGTCATTCTGCGCGATTTACTGCTGCCCGCTTTGCACGCCAAGTGACCTGTCCACTCCTGCGATGCGGGCCAATCTGAATACCGTGATCAGGTCGTCCTCGTTCAACCCGACCCTACCACGCCAGATCGAGCTGGTGGAGCATCTCTCCTTCTGTCCCAGGCGGAAAGCCCGCCTATCCGGCTGATCGCCCTGCCCCGCCAGACCGCTGCGTCTGGTCCAGGCCCAGCAGCAGAACGAACAGCGCCGCGCAGAGGCCGGGGGCGCCGAGTGCGAGGTAGATGTTGTCGATGCTCCAGTGCCGCCCGACCAGCATGGCCACCACCAGCGGGCCGGTGAAAGACCCGAAGCGGCCGGCCGCGGTGGCCCAGCCGACGCCGGAGGACCGGATGGCGGTCGGGTAGAACACCGCCGCCAGCGCGATCAGGCCGGAACTGCCGGCGCCCAGCAGGAAGCCGCCGAGGCCCTCCAGCAGGGTGACGAGGCCGAAGGACGGTGCGGCGAAGCCGACGGCGCCGAAGGCCAGGGCGCTGAGTGCCAGCAGGATTGTCAGCACTCGGTATGGGCCGGAAATGGCGATGACCCAGCCGACGATCAGGGTGCCGATGACGCTGCCGCCGTTGTAGGTCGCCATGACGATGCCGGACTGGCCGACGCCCAGGCCGGTGGCGTTCAGCAGGATCGGGCTCCAGGCGGAGTTGGTGACCAGCATCAGGAAGGCCATGAAATAGGGCACCCATAGCAGCAGCGTGCCGGTAGCTCGGCCGCCGGTGAACAGGTGGCGGACGGGCAGGCCGGGG
>DATAZJ010000355.1:0-4867 GCA_036272115.1 Rhodopila sp.
AAAAATGGCGCTCAACGCCGTGAAGTTTATGAGGACCGGAACGTGCGGATCTCCATCTTGGCCAGGGTTATGCCCTGAGACCGGATACGTTGGCGTAGACTGATCAGACTAGCGTCGCAAAATCGTTTGCAGACAGGGCGGCCCATACGTTGGCCAGGGTTATGCCCTGAGTGTCAGCGCTCACGGAAACGGATCCTCTTTCGCTCATGGAAGTTGACCCGGCAGATGCGCGTGAATTGGTGATTGGCTTAGCGGCTTAGCTGGCAGGCAGCCGCTGTGCAGCGGCACGCGGCGAGTGGGTTCCGGGGTTCCTTGATCGCGAGACGGTTTGCCGGGCAGAAGTGACGATCCCTGCCTGCACCAGTTTCTTTGTTCGGCTGAGGGGCCGTTTCTTCGTCCCGGCCTACGTTTCAGTCGGCGCCGCGCGCAGCGGCGGTCAAGCGAGGAGCGGAGCAACCCGGAGCCACGCGCAGCACTCTACAGCGAGCATGGCGAGGATTGCGAGCACCGGACCTTGACCGGCGCGAGCACGGCGCAACGATGATCGTTGGCGGGGAACCCGAAGCCGATACCAACCGTGTCGTGGTTTTTTCCGCCCGACATCGGCGCTGCCGCAAACTGGGCGGGCGGCGCTGGCGGGCGGCGAGATCGCGAGCGAAAGTGGTGCGTGTCAGGCCTTGCTGCCACGGCGCGGCGGACCGGCCGGCGGTGTCGCCGGCAGATCCGGACTGCGCAGTGACGGGCCGTCAATACGGATGTTGATGCAGTGATGCTGCAGGCGATCGAGCAACGCATCGACCAGTGGTTTTTTGTCGAACAGCGCGTACCAGTCCGGCAGATCGAGGTTGGTGGTGGTGATGATCGTTGAAACCCGGCTGTAGCGTTGATCCATCAGCCGGAAGAAGGCGTTTGCCTGCTCCGGCTTGATCGTCAAATAGCCGAGCTCGTCGATTAATAAGGGCTGCATGCGGCTCAACTGGCCCAGCAGCCTGGTGGTCGTGCGATCGGCCAGCGAGGCGTAAAGTTCGTCGAGTAGGACTTGAGCATTGTAGAAACGGCCGCGGTATCCATTGAGACAAGCCTCGCGCAACAGCCCGATCCCGAGGCCGGTCTTACCGGTGCCGGGTTTGCCGATCAGCAGGACATTGTCGGCGCGGCGCAGGAAGTCCAGCCCGGCCAGGGTCTGGATCTGGGCCTTGCTGACCCCCGGCTGACGGTCGAAGGGGAAGCTGTCGAGCGACCACCGCCATGGCAGGCGTGCCTGCACAAGGCGATAGGCCAGGCTGCGCTCGCGACGCGACGCGGCCTCCTGGCCGAGCAGCCGATACAGCAGCTCCGGTGCGGCGATGGCCTCGCGTTCGGCTCGGGCGAGTTCGGCGTCGAGCGCGTCCGCCATGCCGTGCAGGCGCAGCTGGTCGATCAGCGCGCGCAGCTTATCACGCATCATCGTCCTCCCTGGTGGCCAGCGCAAAGAAGTCGCCGGCGACCTGTTTGAGAATGAGATCTTCCAGGCGGCCGAGGTCGAACAAGCCGTACTGCAGGGCCTGTTCGATGGCGGCGATGAACGGGCCGGCTGGGTAGGTGCGCTTCATCTCGATCAGCCGGCGCAGGGGCCGCCGTCCGGAGCCGTTGCCACGCGCCTTGAGAGCGGCGGTGTAACGATCAAGGCTCGGGTGATGGCCGGCCAGCAACGCTTCCTCGGTCGCCGTGCCGCGGCCTTGTCGGACCGGAATGGTATGATGACCAGGCAACGTGCTCCTGGCATCGCGCTCGCCGATCAGTCGCCGATGAACGGCGATGGTCAGGTCCTTGCGGCAGACATGGATCTCGGCCGGCAGTTTGTAGACGGCGACCGACTTGCCGACGTAACGTTCGGGGACGGAATAACGATTGGTGTCGACCGAGACATAGCCGTGCAGATCGACGACTCGCTCCAGCAACTCGTAGACCGGAGGCAGGGCGTCGGGCAGCGGCACGAGATGCGGCCGCTCGATGAGGTAGGCCGCTTCCGGCGACATGCCGAGCGCCTGCTTCGGCTTGTGGTTGGCGACGTGACGGCACCAGTCTAAGGCCTGGCGGTTCAGATCATCGAAGTCTGTGAAGCCGCGGCCGGCCAGGAAATTCGTTTCGACATACGCGAACGGACGCTCGATCCGGCCCTTGCGTTCAGGATTTCCCACCCGGTGCGCGCGGAACCTGAATCCAAGGGTGCGGGCGAAGGCCGCCATCTCCGGCGCGGCGACGGCGTCAGCACCGGCGCCGGCAGCGAGCAGCACACGGGTGTTGTCGATGACGCAGATCGGACAGACGCCGGCCATGAAGCGGGCGGCCTCGAGCAGGAACGCCTTGGCCTCGAAGCGGGTGAAGCGCGGATAGTACTGGATGAACAGCCGGCGCGAGTAGGCCAGCACCAACCCGGCGCACTGCACGCTGACAGGCTTGGCGGCTGGCGCGCCAGAGGGTGCGAACGTCACCCGGTGCGGCGAGGTGTCGTGCTGCATCTCCTGGCCCGGCACGAAGCTGTACTCGCCGACGCGGCGCGGCGGTCCACGCAGGTCGGCCGCCCTGACCCAACGGGTCAAGGTGCTGTAGGAAACCTCCAGACCGTCGTCGGCCAGCAGTTCGCGCACCCGGACCACATTGCCCCGGGCGCGTGCGAAGGCGGCTTTCAGCCTGCCCAGCGTGGCCTCGTCGCACGGCGGCGTCTCGGCAACCTCGTCGGCTGGCTCACGTAGAATGCGCCGCACGGTATTACGCGACAGGGCCAGCAGGCGGCTGACCTCGCGCAGGCTGTGCCCCTGCGCTTGCCAGGCGCGCGCCGCGGTGCGGATCTCAGTCGGTGTCATGCGTGCCCTCCCGCTCAAGCGAGGTTGTCAGGGCGTCGATCGCGGCCCGCAGACGCGGCGCTGCCGCGATCAGTGACGGCGGCAGCGGACCCAGCGTCGCCGCACGCTTGCGCAGCCGTGCGATCACCGCCTCAAGGCAGCGCAGGTCGGCGAGGCATTCGCCTTCGGGGCCGCCACGCAGGCGCGCGCCGGCGTGCCACGCCGTGTTCACCTGCAACGTGTCGATGAACAGGCGCGGGCGGTCGACCATGTGCTCGCGGGCGCTCCACGGGGTCTGTTGGTAGTGCTCGAACCAGCACCGCAACTCGCGCGTTGTCAGTGGTGTCGCGGCCAGCATCGCCAGCAGCCGCTCGGCATGGTCGGTGTTGGCGCGCGCCAACGGCACCACCACCCGGTTGGCTGCCCAGCTCGACAGTCTGCCGCCACGCACCGCCGCCAGCGCCGCGTCTGGTAGGCCCGACAGCAATTGCAGCCGCCGGCTGACCCAACTTACGTCGCGGCCACACCGCTGTGCCACGTCGTGCTGCGACAGACCCTGATCGGCCATCAATGCGCGCAACAGCAGGGCCTGCTCGATGCTAGCGAACGGACGATCCTGCGCGCGGGCCAGCACACCGAGCAGCGCCTGGGTCAGGTCGCAGGACCACTGCTCGACGCCGGCGGTGTCGCGGCCGAGCCGGCGCAACGCGGCAACCCGCCGGTAGCCGTCGATCAGCACCAGCGCTTCCGCGCCACTATCCTCATCGCCAGGGACCGCCACCACGATGCAAGGCACGATCTGGCCGCATCGCTCGATGGACGCCGCCAACCGCGCTACCGCGTGCGGTTCCACCAGACGGCTGGCGGCAAAGCGCAGGTCCAGCCGATGCAGATCGAGGTCCAGGCAATTATCGTGCGGCGGCGTCATCGCGGGCAACGCGCCCCGGTCACGTCTGGCAGCATCTGCGCGTGTCAGCGCGGCACCCCGGACATTGCCTGCAATGTGCTGCTCAGTCGCGATCACCATGGCGGTTGCACTCCCTCCGGACCGGGCCAACACGGCCGCGACGGTGATCGCAACGGCGCAGGAACCCGCGGCGGAGCGGCAACAGGCAGCAACGACCGCACCAATGGCACTGCGTCATTGCCGGCCCGGGTGGCTCGGCCGGGGTGGCGTCGTCGCGCGGCATCGCCGTCGCGCCGGCCGCCACCAAATCACCCGTCGGCGGTGCCGGTGAACCGTGATGCGTCACTATTTCTCGCGGCCAGCCGTCGTCTGGCATTCCAACGGCGACGCCGGCGGAACTTTGGGCGAGCGAGCACGCGAGTGAGGGCAGCTTCGCCCGATACCGGGCCATCCGGGCGGCATGCATCCGCCGCCCCCGCCGGGTTTGCTGACCGCGTCGGCCCGCTCCGCGCAGCGTCTGGCGGCGGGCCTGTCCGGCGCAATCGACACCACAGTAGATCTGCCCGCGATCGCAACAGCTGCACACGACGACCTCGCAGCCGCACCACGCGCACACAAACAGACGGCCAGACCCCAGCGCGGTCTGCCCGTCATCGCAGGCGCGGCGTAGACGAACGCCGCCCTCCGCAGGATACTCGCCCTGCATGCGTGCTGTCCGGCACGGTGTGGAGCGCGGCGCCGGGACAAAACGGCCAGGTTCAGTCCGGCGCCGTGCTGACCCTCAATTCTGGCAGGCGGCCGCCGGGTTGCCGAGGCTCGCGGTGCCCCGGTTATCGCCCGAGGCAGCAGCGACACCATCGACGTCGCATCCGCTCCCGATCACGCGGACACGCTGCTGGGGGCAAATGCCCCGCCCCAACACAATGACGGGCTCGCCCCGGCACAGTGCGGCGCGGCGGGACAGCCAGCGACAATAATCAGAACGGTAAGACGGAAATCAGGGGGTCAGCTCAGATGAGCAAACCCGGGTCAATTCGCGTGAGCGCTGACACGCTGGTAAATTGTGAGCCCTGATCGGTATTGAAGACGCCAGGTCGGCCGAACTTGGCGAGGGCTTCGCCGAGTGCTTCGACGC
>DATAZJ010000356.1:0-9535 GCA_036272115.1 Rhodopila sp.
GCGCCCATGCCCGAAACTGGTTGCGCATCTGCCGTTCGGTCGTTCCGTTATCGACCGCCAACGCCGTTTCGCCAGCCTGATACAGGCGCTGCAGATTCACCCAGGGGTTGCCGTTGGCATGCAGGCCTTCCTGGGCACGCTCATACATTTCCAGATCATCATGGCCCACAACCGAAGTCGGGGCATTGATCAGCCGGTTGTAAACCAATGTCCGCTCCAGCAGAAAATCCGGAGCATCCACCAACCGAAACGTCCAGCTCTCCACCAGCGTCCGGTCAGGACCTAGCGGCTTGAACAGCCGCAACAACTGGATCGGGCCTTTGACCATCAGATTGGGAAAATAGATCGTATTGTGCCGGCTCTCATCCAAAATCGCCTTCGCTCGGGCTTCGCCATAAGCCGCAACCATCTGATCGAAATAGCCGGGCACAGCCGAATAGTTCGAATGGATCGAATGGTTCACGCCAGTATGACCGTGCCCGTTATCCCAGGTCCGAATTCCCATTTTCTCATAGAATTCGTAGGGCGCCATGAACGGAGCATAGATTTCCACCGCCATGGGCTTGGGATTTTGCTCACCCGCGCGTTTCCACAATTCGATGGCTGTGCCGGCCGAGGACATATGCGCCACCATCGGATGGCACGTATCTGTCTGGTTCTCGACCAGCATCTTCCAGTTGCAGTTGTGCATATAGCGCAGCACGCCGCCGGCCACTTCCAGCCGCCCGACAGGCGAACGATCCACCATATTATCGATGCTGGACAGCGATTCTCCGAAAAACGTCGCGAAATCCGGACCATTCGCCGCCATCCTGGCAAATACGAAGCCCCGGTAATTGTGCACGTGACGCACCGGCGTCAGACCCTGCGCCGCCTGGCTGTCGGCGAACGGCGTGTTCTCATAACCGCCGGGCAGCGGCAGCGCGGCGGGGCTGCCGTCGGTCCGGAAACTCCAGGCATGATACGGGCAACGAAAGAACCGCCCGGTATTACCGCAGGTCTCGGTGGTGATGCGAGTGCCTTTGTGCGGACAGCGATTGTACAGCACATGCACTGCGCCATCCTCGTGCCGCACCATCAGCACCGGCTGCGCGCCGATTGTCGTGCCGAAATAATCCCCGGCATTCGGAACCTGGGAATCATGCCCGACATAGACCCACGTGTTGGCGAACAGCCGCTCCATCTCCAGGTCGAAGATTTCAGAATCGATATAGACATCCCGATGCACCTCGGCCTCGCGGACCAGGCCGCTCAGGGCCAGAGGGTCGTCTCGGTAACGGCTGATCATGCGGCCGTCCTTTCGTTCAGAAACGTGTCCACGGTGCGCAGGGCCGCGTCCAGCGCCAATCCCTGTTCGTCTTTCAGCGCGGCATCACGCAGGCGGCGCACCCAGTCGGCCGCGTCGGGACGGCCGCGCAGACGGTCCGCCGCCGCCATCACGCGCGCGAACTTATCCAGCCCGCGCGCATGGGTTTCGCTGTAGCCCTTGATCAGACGCTGATTGGCCAGCAACTCAGCCGCCAGGGCTGGGTCCTCCGCGGCGACCATACGAACCGCGTTCAGCCAGGCTTCGATCCGAACGAATTCACGTGCATGGCGCAGCGTTTTCCGTCGCCGGCCGCGCAGTCCCGCGACCACATACAGCATCAGGAAACCAAAAATCGTATCGGTCCGAATGCGTTTAGGACCGCAGAACACCCGATCCAGCAGCGCGACCAACCTGGGCCGGCGCTCGATCGCCATTCCCAGCCCGGGCGACAGCAGCCCCAGCAGTTCCTCCATCCGCGGGTGCATAAACTCGGTGACGGCCAGGACCTGTCCTGCCATTTCCTTCTGGATACGAGGCGACCGAGCCGGCTGCGTCTTCAGCGCCGCGACCCGGATCACGTCGTCATAGGCCATGGCGCGAGCAATGTACTTGGCGGCAGTTTCGGCGACGGAAGGTCCAACCCCTTCCACCGCATCCAGATACGCCGACCCATAGGCAACGTCCTGATACCCGACAACGTGCCGCAACCCCTCGGCCAGCATATCGTGCGCCGCAGCCGGAAACGTCGCGGCTCGGGCCAGCAACGCGTCGTATGGCGGATGACCAACCGGCGCCAGCCCATCCACCACCACCGCAACGGGCCCCACCCTCGGCGGCGGCGCCGCCACACCGTCCAATCCCAGCGCAAACCCGCGCAAGCTGCCCTGCACGCCAACGCCGGCCTCAGTAATTGTCGCTTCGAACGCGGCGCGCGGAAACGGCAGCGCCCCGGTTCCGCATAACGCACCGAACAGCACCGAAGACACCACGCTGCCCGCCCGTTCCGCCAGCGCCGCCATATCGAACGCCACGAACCGCTGTGATGCAGCCACGGCGGCATCGGTCACCGCCCCTGAATCAGCCACGCCATCGCCAGGCGCCTCTTTCTCCGACACCGCGAACGCCCGGTGAGTCGACGCGATCAAAATCGTCCGGTCCGGCGTTACCAACCCCCGTTGGATCGCTCGGCCGGCCTCCATCCATTCCGCCGCAATCACGATATCAACGTCACCCGGCGCTGCCATGGCGGAAAACACCGGCGTTCGCCCACCCTCGGTCTCAATCACCTCGACATAGTAGATCGTCGCACCGGTTCGCTGCGCCACACCAGGAACTGACGTCGATTGCGCCTGCCAACCCTCCCGTTCGGCCAGCGCGACGATCCAGTCCACCAGCACACCGCCGCCTTGGCCGCCGATCGCCAGCACCGCGATGGTGATCGGGCGCTTCATCTCACGCTGGCATCCAATGCCGAGCTGCACGCCGCCGTTGCAGGGCGCCAATCACGGCGCCGCGGATGCGACCCAGAACCCGATCCACCCACCCGGGATTTTCCACGATATCCGCCCGATAGAACGACGGACACAGCACCGCGGCATTGGCGACTTCCCCGCAATGCCCGCAGCCGACACAGGAATTGTCCACCACGGCAACCGGGTCATCGCGCAACTTCTCGCCGGTATGCTTCAGCGACAGCGACGGACACCCGGACAGCCGCATGCAGGCATGGTCGCCGGTGCAGACATCCTGATCCACCCCGAACCGAGGCCGCACCACCCGCTTGCCGGCCTTCGCCGCCGCCGCCAGCAATGGCTTTTCCCGCCGCTGCCGGTTCAGCATGCACTCGGACGACGCAACGATCACCTTGGGCCCGCGAACCGCCGTCGTCAGCGCGTCACGCAGCGTCGCCCGCATGCGAGCAACATCGTAAGTCCGGTCGATCTGCCGCACCCATCCCGCCCCGACACCCTTCACCGCTCGGGCGATCGAATTGTTGGTGGATCGCCGCCGCGTCGAGGCGCGCGACGAAAGCAGGTCCTGCCCCCCGGTCGCCGCGGAGTAATGATTGTCCACGATAACCGTAACGCTATCGCTCTTGTTGTAGACCGCGTTGCCGATGCTGGAATTCAGCCCGTTATGCCAAAATCCGCCGTCACCGAGGAACGCGATCGTGCGCTTTCCCGTCCCCCCGTTCAGCGCCGACGCGGACGCCGGCCCCAACCCGTAACCCATGGTCGTCGCACCGACATTGAACGGCGGCAGGATGGAAAACAGGTGGCAGCCAATATCGGCCGCGATATGGTGCCGGCCCAATTCCTTCTCGACCAGCTTCATGGCGGAGAAAATCGGCCGCTCGGGACAGCCGGTGCAAAATCCGGGCGGTCGCGCCGGCACGACGCTCGCCAGGGCGCGCACCGGCTCTTCATCCAGGATAGCAGCCGCATTGGCACGCGGCGTCAGTTCCACCGCCACGCCCACGGTCGCGAAGAACCCGCGCACCCCTTCCTCCAGCACGGCGACAGTATATTCACCGGCCATCGGCAGGACGCGCTTGCCCAGCAGCCGAACAGGCAACTCCGCCTCACGCAGAGTCTTCGACAGCGACTGCTCGATGAAGTCCGGCTGGCCTTCCTCCACCACCAGGACGGCGCGCTTGCCGGTGCAGAAGCGAACGATCTCCGGATCGACCAGCGGATAGGTGACGTTCAGCACATACAGCGGCACCCGCGTGTTGCCCCAGATATCCGCCAGACCCATGCGCATCAGCGCGCGCATGACCCCATTGTACATCCCACCCTGCAGGATGATGCCGACCTCGGGCACATCGCCATCGAAGAACTCGTTGAGGCCATGTCGCTGGATGTAGTCCACGGCCGCAGGCCAGCGGCGGGCAATCTTGTCCTTCTCCTGAGCATAGCTGGCAGGCGGCAGGACGATACGGCTGGTATCCCGGACCGGCATCTCGCGCGCCTGGGTCAGCGTGAATGGCGGCGGCCGGTTGTCCTTGGTAACGAAACTCCCATGCACATGGCACGCTCGTATTCGCACCTCCAGCATCACCGGTGTGCTGGACGCCTCGGACAAGGCGAAGCCATGCTCTACCATGGCGACGATGGACGGCAGGTTGGGACGCGGGTCCAGCAGCCAGATCTGCGACTTCATCGCGAAGGCGTGGCTGCGCTCCTGCATGATGGAGGAGCCTTCGCCGTAATCCTCCCCCAGGACGATCATCGCGCCACCCACCACGCCGCTGGACGACAGGTTCGACAGCGCGTCGGACGCGACATTGGTGCCGGCGGTGCTCTTGAACGTCACCGCCCCGCGGATCGGATACATCATCGATGTCGCCAGCGTCGCCGCCGCGGTCGCCTCGTTGGCACTGGACTCGAAATGAACGCCCAGCTCCGACAGGATGTCGGACGCATCGGCCAGCACGTCCATCAGGTGGGAAATCGGCGCCCCCTGATACCCGGCGACGTACCCCACACCGTTTTCCAGCAGCGCCTTGGTGATGGCGAGAATCCCCTCGCCGCGAAACTCGGCGCCGGCGCCAAGGCGGAGTTGCTGCACTTCGCGGGCAAAGGAACGTTCGGCCATGGTGATCCTTTAAGTACAAAGCATATCATGCACCAGCCAGAAGCTTCAATCCAGCCTAGTCCGCTGCACTGTTCCGGCGACCGTCCCCACCCGCCTGGCCGGCATCGAGCTGCCCGAAACTCCAGTAATACAGCGCGATATAAGCACCCTGGAACGCCGCACCGACCAGGAACGGCAGCGCCAGATCGCCGGCCGCGAACAGCAGCCCGGTCAGCAGCGGACTGATCGACCGAGGCACCTGCATCGACACATTCGCCATGCTGGCCGCAAAGCCACGCCGCCCGGCCCGGACGATACTGACGCTCAGCGCCCCCCGCGCGCCCGTCGTGCCACGGTTGAACATCGCGCGCAGAACATACAGCGCGGCAGCCACCGGAAAGCTCGGCGCAAACGGCAGCGCGATCAGCAGCCCCAGTCCGACCAGCCGCATCGCCACCACGGCGCGCACGATCCCCAGGCCTTTCGACAGCCATCCCGCGCCAAGTGAGGCCACCCCCGCCAGCAGAAATCCGCCCGCCATCAGCGGCCCGATCGCACCCGGACCTTGCCCGAAGCGAACCGCGAACCAGTAGGCCATCAGCGGTCCGGTCATGCCGATCCCGGCCCCGTTCATCAGATTGGCGATCATCAGCCGCAGGACCAGCCGGTTTTCCCGCCCGCGGACTCCTGGCGGCTCCGGTTCGGCCGTCGCGACCTGACCGCTGACAACGCTCTCGCTGTCCGGGGTCCGCAGGATCAGTGCGCAACACACCAGTGACCCGACGGCCGACAACAGGAACAGCGGCCGATACGCCAGCGCGCCCGGCAGCAGCCCGACCAGGCGGGCAGGGGCCGCCGCGATCATCGCACCGACGGCATTACCGAAAAAACCCAAAGCGGCGTTCAGGCTGTAGACCGGCCCACGGCGCGCCGGACTCAGGGATTGGGCCAGCCAAGCCTGCTCGACCGGGGCGAACGGCCCAGCGGCACCGTTGCCGCCCCGGCCGAAACCACCCACGATCGCCGCGCCCCACAACAGCACCGGTTGCGCCGACAGGCACGCGACCAGGCCAGCGACACATTGCGCGGCCTCATAGCCGAACAAGAACGGCCGCCGCCCGCCGCGATCGCTCAGCGGCCCGGCGATCAGCGTCAGCACGACCCCGGCCAGCAGCGCCGCGCTCAGCACCCCGCTGATCGCCACCGCCGACCAGTCCAGGGCGCGCAGATACAAGGTAAGATCGACCGCCAGCGCCCCCTGGCCGATACTGCGGACGAACCGAGAGGTCATCAGCAGGCGGATGGTGCGGTCACTGTCGTCGGCCATGCTGTTGTCTTTGGCCGATCGCGCCCGCTGGCACAACACCCGCTCGATCACTACGGGCAGTGCGAAGCGGCCCTATTGGGGCGGCGAGTCTTCCAGCCCCCACTCCGCCGCCAGCGCGTCCCGCCGTTCCATCAGCACCGATCGGCGATAGCGCAGCCGGTAATCGTCCAGCACTTTCAGCCCCAGCGGCAGCGTCTGGACGGCGACCCACGCCGCCGCCGCCGCCAGCCAGACCCGCAGCACCGTGGGCCACCCCGCCAGATAACCCATGCATCCATTGATCCCGGCACACTGGTACCACGCATCCATCACCGGGTGCACACACGCCGCCGCCTGAAACAGCAGGATCGCACGAGCCACGCCGCAGCCCGGCGTCCGGTCGAGAACCAGTGCGAACAACCCCGGCAGCAACAGCACCACCAGCGGCATGGCGATATCCGGCGACAGCGCGACCAGTCCACCGCCGACCAGCCCCAGCAGCAGAACCATCAGCCCCGCCATGCCGCGGTTCAGTTTCGACCCGAGGCTCACCGCAGCAGAACCGACATGACCATGAGAATAAGCGCAGACAGCCCGATCCCGCCGGCGATCACCTGGCCGAACCGTTCCGCGTTCGCGAACCGCGCCCGGTCGTTGCGATCGATGGCGGCCACTTCGGCATCGATCCGCGCGACCTCGTTCGCCGCGCGATACGCGCCGGCAATATCCTGCGCCAGCGCCGTCGTGTCCCCGGTCATTTCCAGCAGCCGAGCCAGAAATCCGCCTTGCGCCAGTGTATCGAGCCGTTCCTGCATTGCCTCGCGCCGAGGCTTGTTACGCCAACGCTCCAGGTCCGGTTGCAACCTGATTACCACCCATTGCGCCAGACCCGGCATCGCTATCGGACGGTAACGCGTCTGCAATTCCTGCAGCAGCACCAGTTCCGCCATGCGAAACGTCCCGGCGTCCTTGCTGCCGACCAGCGCGTTCACCATCATCTCGATCTTCCGGTCCGCTCGGGCCGCGATAAACGCCGCGATGTGCAGATCGATCAGGGTGTCGCCCGCGTTCCCCGCCGCGGTTTCAAGATAGCCCATCAGATCCGCCATGCTGGCGACCCATGCCGTCGCCATCGCCGGCACCCGGCACGGCAAGACCGGGTTCGTTCCGTAGAACAACCGCAACAGCCCGCTGGGGCCGCCGCCCTGCAAAAGATAGCGTTGCTGCGTCAGATCGGCATATTCGGACGATGCCGCTCGCGATTCGGTCGCCGCCCATGCACCGGCGATATCGTTGACCAGCAATTCCTCGGCCGTCGCCAACAGCCCGCTCTTCGAGGCTATCCCATCGGCCAGCACCGACGGCAGCGCGTCGGGAAACAGCGCCACCCCGCGCCAGCACATCGGCATGCGCGGATTCAGCGTACTGACGGTCTGCATCACCAGCAGCGGGTCGCCGCGCTGCCCGGATTTCGTATCGGCCATGCGACTTCTGACGAGGTCCTCGATCTGCGTCGCCAGGCCGGCATCGCCCAAGGCGCGACGCAGCCATTGGGTCACCAGCCCATTGCGCAGGAACTGGATCGCCTTTTTCTCATCGTTGTGCAGCGCATAAGCCAGGCTTCGCGCGTCGAACACCGCGACGTCGTTCAGCACCAGCGCGGTCTGACTGCGGCGCGCCGGGCGGGCGGCAAGCCGGCGGCCACGGGTGCTGGCGATATCCAGCAGCAGACCCGGCGGCGGCCGGTGTTCCGGATCCTCCGCCAGCATCCCGCGCAGCAGGTCGGCGAGCGACCCGGATACCGGCATATCCCGGGTCAGCGCGGCGAAGCTGCCCATGTCGAGCTTCAGGCGCACAACCGCGGCGGCATCCAGGTTGGGCATCGGCAGCCGGCCCGCCACCAGGGTCAGCAGCAGCACACCCAACGCGTAGACATCGTCGGCGGAAGTGCCATCGCCACGGCCGGAGGGTAAGCACATCGCGCTGTAGGGTGGCTCGAACACCGCGGGCTGCTGCATGGCGGGCGGGGCCGCCCATGCCGCCCCAAGGGTGACCGGCTGCCCCGGCGCCGCCTGGAACACGTTGTTCGGCCGGATCGCCCGGTGGGTCAGTCTGCGGCTGTGCAGATATTCCAGCACCCGGGCAGCGGGCCGCAGAACAAGGTCGATCAGCACCTTTTCCGGCCACGGATTCAGCGCCGCCGAGACCGGGGGGCCAGGCGCCTGCGTGCAGATGACGAAGTAGCCCACGCCCTTGCCCGGCTGCAGCGGCGCGACGCCATGGCCAAGCGGCACCATCAGGTTGTCGACGAGTTCGTTGAGGAGCTTCAGATGCCTCAGGCGCGGCGAGGCGTCCCGCGACACCATCAGGGCAACCCGCCGTCCGTCCGCGGCCATCCGGTCGCGGGCCAGGTAGGCCGGCAACCCGCCGCCGGCGTCAAGCAACGCCTGGGCGGGATCGACCGCGAACCGGCCGGCGATCAGCGTGCTGGTGGACGGTGCGAGGAACGAGTCATCAGCCATGCAAGCGAACCGTTTTGGTCGGGCCAACCCAATTTACCCGCGAAAAGGTTGACCAATCGTTAACGGGTAAGCGTGCGATCGAGGGGCAGGCCGTGCAGGCTTCGACGGCACCGCTCTAAGTCGGGAGTGGAGCGGACGAGGCGCGGACCATGTCCGTCCCGATCGGCCGCCGCGTCATCGTGAGGGTGATGATCATTCCCGCGAGCAGCAAGACACCGGAAATTACCCAGGCGCCGTCATAGCTGCCGGTACCGGCAATCACGTAGCCGGTGACGACGGGAGCCATCATGCCGAAGATGTTGCCGCCCACCACCAGAACGCCATTCGCGGTGCCGGCATTGGCCGAGGACGGCAACAGATCCGTCAGCAAGGCGTTGTTCAATCCGGTCGCGGCCGAGGTACCGGTCAGGGACACGGTCATCAGCACGAGGATCACCCAGATGCTGCTGACCAGCGGCGTCAGCAGCACGACCGAGGATATCAGCATCATGGCGGCGACCATCCACCGGCGATGGCCGGTCTGACGGTCCCGCCCGCGCAGGATGCGGTCGCTGAGCATCCCAACGGCGACGCTGAGAACCACGGTCGCCGCGAACGGGATCGCCGAAAGCAGGCCCGTCTTCAGGATCGTCAGATGACGCGTCGCCTGCAGATAGCTCGGCAGCCAGGTCAGGAACAGGTAATGCGAGTAGACACCGGCGCCCTGCGTCAGGAACAATCCCCACATGCTGGTGCTGGTCAGCAACGTGCGAAAACCGGTCTGTTGCGGATCGGTGCGCGCAGGCTGTTCGTGCGGTGTCGAGGTCTGCGTTGTGACCGGGC
>DATAZJ010000357.1:0-9018 GCA_036272115.1 Rhodopila sp.
CTGATGATCAAGGGTGAACTGGGTCTGCTGCAATACGACCGGATCGAACGGTTCTGCGCCGATGGCGCGCTCCTGAAGGACGGATCGACGGTTCCGGCCGACCTGATCCTTCTGGCGACCGGCTATTATCCGCAAATGGAGCTGGTCCGCCGCGCGCTGGGCGAGGCGATGGTGGAGCGTCTGGGTGCGGTCTGGGGCATCGGCGCGGATGGCGAACTGAACAACATGTACAAGCGCACGCCCCAGCCAGGGTTGTGGTTCATTGCCGGTGGCCTGGCGCCGTGCCGTATCAACTCGAAGTACCTGGCGTTGCAGATCAAGGCGATGGAACTGGGGAAGTTGGGGCCGCTCTGACGCGGCCCACCAGGGAACGAGGCGCTGTCGGCAGCGCCGATCGAACGGTGACGATGGCGGCGTGGCTGATGACGCGATCGCGCCGATCCGAACCCGCCATGAAGGCGCTGGCGCGCGCCGCGTTGACGCTTGGCATTGCCTGGCCTGGTGGTTTCCCGTATGTCCAGACGTCCATAAATGGTCGGAATCTGATCACTCTGGCGTGATCGACAGCGAGGTGCACCTGAATGGCTGACTATGTGATCTCCCCTCCGGCGATTGTGTCCGTGCCTGTTGCCGGAGGCGGCAATTTTCCGGTCCGGCGGGTTTTCTGCGTCGGTCGCAACTATGCCGAACACGCCAGGGAGATGGGTAGCGATCCGGATCGGGAGCCGCCGTTCTTCTTCATGAAGCCCGCCGATGCCCTGCTGCTGGATGGCGCGGACATGCCGTATCCGCCGCAAAGCACGCAGTTGCATCATGAGATGGAGATGGTGGTCGCGATCGGTGAGGGCGGCGCGAATATCGCCGAGGCCGACGCGCTGCGGCACGTCTGGGGCTACGCCGCCGGGCTGGATATGACACGGCGGGACCTGCAGAACGCCGCCAAGAAGGAAGGCAAGCCCTGGGATATGGGCAAGGGATTCGACTGGTCGGCGCCGATCGGATTGCTGGTGCCGGCATCCAAGATCGGCCATCCCGCCAAGGGGCTTATCGAGCTGAAGGTCAACGGCAAGGTCCGCCAGACCTCCGACCTGTCGAAGATGATCTGGAGCGTGCCGGAGATGATCGCCTACCTGTCGGGGCTGGTGAAGCTGGCGCCGGGCGACCTGATCTATAGCGGCACGCCGGAGAATGTCGCGGCGGTACAGCGCGGCGATCTGCTGGAAGGCACCGTGGAGGGTGTCGGTTCGGTGAAGACCCGAATCATCTGATGGCGTCTCTGCGGGTTGCGACCTGGAACATCAATTCGTTGCGCTTGCGCGTGGGGTTGCTCGACAAACTGGTCGAGGCACTCGGGCCGGACGTCATCTGCTTGCAGGAGACGAAGGTTCCGGACGTGTTGTTTCCGGCGGAGGCGTTGCAGCCGCTGGGGTATCCCCACACCGTGTTCCGCGGGATGAAGGGGTACAACGGTGTGGCGATCCTGTCGCGCGTGCCGTTGGAACTGCACGATACGGCGCCGGACTGGTGCGGCAAGGGCGACTGCCGGCATGTCGCGGCGGCGTTGCAGACGCCCAGCGGTCCGGTCGAGCTGCATAATTTCTACGAGCCGGCCGGCGGTGATGTGCCTGATCGGACGCAGAACCCGAAATACGGCCACAAGCTCGATTTCATCGCCGAGGCTCGGTTATGGTTCGCGGCGCGGACTTTGTCGCGGTCGGTGCTGGTGGGTGACTTGAACATCGCGCCGCTGGAGAATGATGTCTGGAGCCATAAGCAGTTGTCCGGCGTGGTCAGCCATACGCCACCGGAAACCGAGGGGCTGAACGCGTGGATGGACGCAGGGTTCGTGGATGCGGTGCGGCATTTCGTGCCGGCGGACCAGAAGCTTTATTCGTGGTGGTCGTATCGGAACCAGGATTGGCGGGCGTCTGATCGTGGCCGGCGGTTGGATCATGTCTGGGTGACGCCGGACCTGGTGGATAGGCTGCGCAGCCAGACGATCCTGCGGGATGCTCGGGATTGGCCGCGCGGGTCGGATCATGTGCCGGTTTGCGTGGAGCTGGAGGTTTAGGTTTCCGCTGTCTCGCCGGGGCGTCGGATGGCCGGCCGCGCGGTGTAGGCGTGGATGCTGACCTTCGTCAGCATGACGGACGATGCGCCGGTGCGTTGCGCTTTCGGCGGGGGGCTTTCGGCGCGGAACTTTCGGCCGGGGCTTTCGGCAGGGGGCTTTCGGCCGGGGCTTTTGGCGGGATGGGTTCCCTGCCCCACGCTCAATCGGCGGTGTGCAGATAGCGGCGGCGCAGATGGGTCTGGAACGCGAGAGGGTCGAGCTTCCGGCCGGTTGCGCGCTGGAGGATCGTGTTGAAATCGAAGCGGCTGGCGACACCATGGACATGCAGCCGGAGCCATGCCAGCAACGGCGACAGGTCGCCTCGGCCGAACGCTTCGTCCAGGTTGGGGATTTCCGAACGGGCAGCCTGCATCAGTTGGGCGGCGGCCATCGCACCGAGTGTGTAGCTGGGGAAATAGC
Organism: Rhodopila sp.; assembly: GCA_036272115.1. Lineage (GTDB taxonomy): Bacteria > Pseudomonadota > Alphaproteobacteria > Acetobacterales > Acetobacteraceae > Rhodopila. Next base: position 2,531 of record DATAZJ010000357.1, read on the forward strand.
CGAATGCGCCGTCGTACCAGTGAATGTCCTGCAGGCAGCCTTGTGCGTCGTCCGGTGGCGTGATCCCGAGCAGGGCGTGCAGGCCGTCGTTCCAGGCGGCGGGCAGGTCGGCGATGGAGAGGTCTCCGGCGATCATCGCGCGCTCTAGCCGGAAACGCAGGATGACGTGGGCCGGGTAGGTCATTTCGTCGGCGTCGACCCGGATGGTGCTGCGTCGGACGCGGCGCCATAGGCGACCAAGATTCTCCAGGCGGTAGGGTTCCGGCGCGCCGCCGAAGGTTTCGTGCAGGCGGGGGCCGAGCCAGCCGAGGAACGAGTCGGAGCGGAACGCCTGCATCTCGACGATGAGGGACTGGCTTTCGTGCATGGCCATCCCGGCGGCCTCACCGACCGGTTGGCGGGCGAAGGCTGGCGGCAGGCCAGTTTCGTACAGAGCGTGGCCGGTTTCGTGCACCACGGCCAGGATGGCGGAGGTGACATCGTCCTCCAGATAGCGGGTGGTGATCCGGACATCGGTGGGGGTGCCGCCGGAGAACGGGTGGGCGGACTGATCGAGCCTGGCATGGTCGAAATCCAGACCCAGGCGCTGTGCCAGATCGCGGCACAGGGTCTGCTGGGCGGCAACCGGAAATGGGCCGGCCGGGCGGATCGGGGCAGGTTGTTTGGCTTGGTATTGCTCGACAAGGGGGAGCGCGGTGGCCAGGAAGTCTTCGTAGGCGGCGAAGACGGGTGCCACGTCGTCGGCGCCGATGCCTTGCTGGTAGCCGTCCATCAGGGCGTCGTAGGGGCTGAGGCCAAGCGCGCCGGACAGGGCGGCGGCGGATTCGCGGGTCAGGCGCAGCACCTCGGCCAGATGCGGTCGCACCATGGCGAAGTCGGCGTTCTTGCGGGCGGTGCGCCAGACTTTCTCGCAGTCGGAGTCTGCTTTGGCCTGCGCCTCCACCAGATCCTCCGGCAATGCCTTGGCCCTTGTGTAGGCGTGGCGCATCAGGCTCAGGTTGGCGGCTTCCCAGGGGTCGGATGTTTCGGCGGCGGCAAGGTCGGCCTCGATCTCCGGCGCGGTCAGGTTCTGGTGGCGCAGCACTGCCAATGCTGCCAGTTGGTCGCCTCGGGCCGCGCCGCCGCCGGGCGGCATGACGGCGGCGGCGTCCCACCCGAGCATGGAGGCGCATTCGCCGATTGTGGCGATGAGTTTGAAGCGGGTCGCCAGGCGTTGGTAGGCGGATGGTTGTGTCATGACCGCAATGCCTTTCGCACCCAGACGCCGAAGATGATGAGCAGCGCCACTGCCAGACCAGACCAGGTGATGACGTAGGACAGATGGTTGTTGGGCGGCCGCGGCAGGTGCTGCGCCGGCGCCGGATAGGTCCCGGCCGTTTCCGGTCCCATGGCGACCAAGGCGAAGGGCTCCGGATTGGGGGCGCCGATGACCGCGCCGATCACCGCCGGATCGAGGGTGAAAAACTGCCGCCCGGCGTCGTCGTCGGTCGGGCTGAACCAATGTGGTTTGTCCCCTGGATGGACGTAACCGGAGACGGTCACGTCCCCGGCGGGCTCATTGAGGGCGGTTGTGCGGTTCTGCGGAATCCATCCGCGATCGACCAGGATCGTGGGCGCGCCGGCCCGCTCCAGCGGCACGATCTGATAGGCGCCCATGGTTGGGCCGGCGGCGGTGTCACGCACCTCGGCGCCGTATTGGGCGGCCTGGTCGAAGCGGAAGCGGCCGGTTACGGAGATCTTGGTGAACGGTGACGGCGCCTGGGGGCCGGCGGGCAATGGAATCGGCGGCGCGGCTTCCGCTTTCGCGATCTGCGCCAGGATGCCTTCTTTCCAATGCAGGCGGTAAACCTGCCACGTCCCCAGGCCGATCAGCAGAAGCAGCATGACCAGGGTGCTGAGGCCGGGAACCAGGAACCGGCGATAGCCTGGTGTCACAAGCCCATCTCGGTGGCGCGATGGCGGAACTGAAGGGCGACCAGCGCTGCCTTCATGGGCCGCATCAGCAGGATGGCGAGCGGCAGGGTTATCGAGGGCCACAGGACCACATGCACCCAAAGCGGCGGTTCAAAGCGGAACTCGACCCAGAACGCCAGAATGACAACGATCGCCCCCAACACCATGATCAGGCCGACCGCACCGGCATCGCCGGTGTCGGACTGCGTCAGGTCCAGTCCGCAGACCGGGCAGGCGGGCCGCAACGTCAGCAGCCCCGTGAACAGTTTGCCTTTTCCGCACCTCGGGCAACGGCAGCGCAGTGAAGCCTGAAGGGTCGAGATTTGCGGTTCGGTCACGAGGACCCGATTACTCCATCGCGATCTGGCCGGCGCCATACCAGTAGATGCAGATGAAGAGGAACAGCCACACCACGTCGACGAAGTGCCAGTACCAGGCAGCCGCCTCAAACCCGAAATGGCGTTCGGGGGTGAATTGGCCGGCACGGGCGCGGAACCAGCACACCGTCAGGAAGCATGTTCCGACGATGACATGGAAACCGTGGAAGCCGGTGGCCAGGAAGAACACCGACGAATACACGCCGCCGCCATTGAAGGCGAACGGGGCGTGGGTGTACTCGATTGCCTGGCAAAGGGTGAAGCTGAGACCAAGCAGGATGGTCGCGCCGAGACCGCGGACGAGGCCCTTGCGGTCGTTCTCGAGCAGGCAATGATGCGCCCATGTGACGGTCGTGCCGGACAGCAGCAGGATCATCGTGTTCAGGAACGGCAAGTGGAACGGATCGAAGGTGTGAACGTTGGTCGGGGGCCAAACGGTCTGGCCGTTGCCCTGCGTCTCCGGGAAGAGCAGGAAATTGAAATAGGACCAGAAGAAGCCGACGAAGAACATCACCTCGCTGGCGATGAACAGGGTCATGCCGTAGCGCAGGCCGAGTCGCACGATCATGCTGTGGGCGCCGGGCGTGCGCGATTCGCGAATGACGTCGCGCCACCAGAAGAACATCGTCGTCAGCACGGTCAGCGCGCCGAGGACGAGGACCACGTAATTACCGAAATGCGCGGCCAGAACGATGCCGAACACGACCATGAAGCCGCCAAGCGCCCCAATGATCGGCCACGGGCTGGGATCGGGAAGATGATAAGGATGCTTCAAACCAGAACCAGCCAGGACCGGTGCACCGTGCGCGTCGCTGCTCATGCCATATCCATATCAACACCGCCGGGGAAACCGCCCCGACCCGGCTGCCGCATAATCGCCAAATCTCGACTGAGTTCAAGAGGGCGGGGCGTGTTCGCCACGGCGTTCAATTCGTCCTCGCCTTCGCCGCCGCGAGGTCGGCCGGGGACATCGGGCCGACATGTGGGCCGGCCCTGGCGAGGGCGCCGACTTTCTCGGCATCGTCCAACGAGCGGTAGAAGGTGTAGGAGAGCGTGATCTCCCTGACGTCGGCGGTGTTGGGATCGGTGCGAATCGCCGGATCGACCCAGAAGCTGACGGGGAATTCCATGCTCTGCTTGCCGGCCAGGGTCTGCTGGTTGAAGCAGAAGCAGGCGGTCTTGTGGAAATATTTGCCGACTTTTTCCGGCGTGACGTTGTACAGCGCCATTCCGCTGACCGATCGGCCGGATTTGTTGGTGGCATGGTAGAAGGCGACCTGCTGGTCGCCCAGGTTCAACGAGACCTGCAACTGGTCGGGGGCGAAGGTCCAGGGCAGACCGGGATTGGTGTCCGCGTTGAAGCGCACCCGGATGGTCTGGCCGCTGGACCCCGGCGCGGCCGCCAAACCGATGCTGGGTGTGCCGCCGTAACCGGTGACGGAGCAGAACAGCCGGTAGAGCGGGATCGCGGCGAAGGACATGCCGACCATGCCGATGATGGTCGCCACCACGACCGATCCGACAATCGCGTTGCGCCCTTTCGCGGTCATTCAGAAATGCGCCATCTTGACGATGGTGATGGCGTAGAACAAGCCGCACAGGGCCAGCAGGACGACCAGGATCGCCCAACTGCGGCCACGCCGCCGGCGTGCGGCGTCGGCATTCCTGTCTGGTGTCTTGATATCCGGAGCCATCGGCTATCCGATCAGACGATCGATGGCCAATGCCCCGAACAAGGCAAACAAATACAGGATCGAGTATTTGAACGCAGCCTTGGCCGGCGCGTCGCCTGTCAGGCTGTTGCCTGCCTCATCCTGGCGATCGGTGATCACGCGATACACCCGCTCCAGGAACACCAATCCCAGCAGGCCGGCGGCCACGCCGTATGGAAGGCCACTGAAGCCCATCAGGTAGGGCACCATGGTCAGGGGGATCAGGACGATAGTGTAGAGCAGGATTTGCCGGCGGGTTTCCTTGGCGCCGGCCACCACCGGCAGCATGGGAACGCCCGCGCGCCGGTAGTCGTCATTCGCCCACAGGGCCAGCGACCAGAAATGCGGCGGCGTCCAGATGAAGACGATACCGAACAGGACCAGCGGAATCAGGTCCACCGATCCGGTTACCGCCGCCCATCCGATCACCGCGGGGAAGGCTCCCGCCGCGCCGCCGATGACGATATTCTGCGGGGTGCGCCGTTTCAGCCACATCGTATAGACAAAAACGTAGAAGCAGATCGACAATGCCAGGATCAGCGCCGCCGGGATGTTCACTGCCAGCCCCATCACCAGAACGGAGCCTGCCGCCAGCGTGACGCCGAATCCCAGCGCCGGGCCAGGCTGAATCCGGCCGGCTGGAATCGGACGGTTCCGGGTCCGGCGCATGATGGCGTCGATGTCGCGGTCGTACCACATGTTGATCGCGCCGCACGCGCCCGCCGCGACCGTGATGCAGAGGATCGCGGTGAAGGCGAGCACCGGGTTCAAGTGCCCGGGTGCGACCAGCAAGCCGATCACTCCCGTGAAGACGACCAGGGTCAGGACCCGCGGCTTCAGCAGGGCGATCCAGTCCCGATAATCGGCTTCCAGCCCCACATCGGGGGATTGGATATACGGGACCGACAAGGGGGTTCCGATCCCCTTGTCGCCCGGCATCGATGAAGTCGCGTTGCTCACAGTTTAGGATATCCGCGGCATTTCCAGGTAGGTGTGGAACGCAGGTGGCGAGGTCTGCGTCCATTCAAGGGTCGTCGCACCCTCACCCCAGTAATTGTCGGCGACATGCGCCTTCGAGGTGAAGATGCGAAAACAGACGTACAGGAACACCAGCGTCGCCGCCCCGGATATAAACGCGCCGATCGAGGATACGAAATTCCACCCGGCGAACGCCGCCGGATAATCCGGATAGCGCCGCGGCATGCCCGACAATCCAAGGAAATGCTGCGGGAAGAAGGTCAGGTTCACGCCGATGAACGTCAGCCAGAAATGCACCTTGCCCCAGAACTCCGGATACTGGTGCCCGGTCATCTTGCCGACCCAGAAATAGAACCCGGCGAAGATGCCGAAAACCGCACCCAGTGACAGCACATAATGGAAATGCGCCACCACATAATAGGTGTTGTGCACGACCTCATCGATGCCGGCATTCGCCAGCACCACGCCGGTCACGCCGCCCACCGTGAACACGAAGATGAAGCCGACCGCCCATAGCATCGGCGTCTTGAACTCAATCGAGCCGCCCCACATCGTGGCGATCCAGGAGAACACTTTCACCCCGGTCGGCACCGCGATCACCAGCGTCGCCGCCATGAAATAGGCCCGCGTATCGACATCGATGCCGGAAACGAACATATGGTGCGCCCAGACCACGAAGCCCACCACGCCGATCGCGATCATTGCATAGACCATGCCGAGATAGCCGAACACCGGTTTGCGGCTGAACGTCGAGACCACATGGCTGACGATGCCGAACGCCGGCAGGATCATGATGTAGACCTCGGGATGGCCGAAGAACCAGAACAGGTGCTGGAACAGCACCGGGTCGCCGCCGCCGGTCGGATCGAAGAACGCGGTGCCGAAGTTGCGGTCGCAGATCAGCATGGTGATCGCACCCGCCAGCACCGGCACCGCCAGCACCAGCAGGAACGCCGTCACCAGCTCCGACCAGATGAACAGCGGCATCCTGTGCAGCGTCATGCCCGGGGCGCGCATATTGAAAATCGTAACGATGAAGTTCATCGCCCCCAGCAGCGACGACGCCCCCGCCAGGTGCAGCGCGAATAGCGTACAATCCATGCCCATGCCGGACTCGTAGGTCGATTCCGACAGCGGAGGATACAGCGTCCAGCCAGTACCGGATTCGCCCAGGTACAGTCCGATCATGATCAGCACGAAGGCCGGCGGCAGCAGCCAGAAACTGATGTTGTTCAGCCGGGGAAACGCCATGTCCGGCGCCCCGATCATCAAGGGAATGAACCAGTTGCCGAAGCCGCCGATCAACGCCGGCATGACCGTGAAAAAGATCATGACCAGCCCGTGCGCGGTGATGATCGTGTTCCACTCCTGGCCGTTGGTGATCAGGGTGTTGCCGGGATACTGCAACTGCGCGCGCATGATCATCGACAGCACGCCGCCGATGATGCCGGAGATGATCGCGAAGCAC
>DATAZJ010000358.1:0-2447 GCA_036272115.1 Rhodopila sp.
GTTTCCGGCGTTCGGACCGGTTCGCCATCCCTTTTCCAGCGGGCCCCACGCATGAAGATCGTAGCCTGCAACAGCAACCGCCCATTGGCTGATGCTGTCGCCCCCATCCTTGCACTGCCGCTGACCAAGGCCTCCATCCGCCGCTTCGCCGATATGGAGGTTTTCGTCGAGATCCAGGAGAACGTCCGTGGGGAGGACGTTTTCGTCATGCAGTCCACCTCGTTCCCCGCCAACGACAACCTGATGGAACTGCTGATCACGCTGGACGCGCTGCGCCGCTCCTCCGCCCGCCGCCTGACCGCCGTCATTCCCTACTTCGGCTACGCCAGGCAGGATCGCAAATCCGCCTCCCGCACGCCGATTTCCGCCAAACTGGTCGCCAACCTGATCACCGAGGCCGGCGCCAACCGCGTCCTCACCATGGACCTCCACGCCGGCCAGATTCAGGGCTTCTTCGACATCCCGGTGGACAACCTGATCGCCGCGCCGCTGTTCAGCCGCGACATCCAGGAGCGTTACGAGGGCCGCGACCTGATGATCGTGTCGCCCGATGTCGGCGGCGTGGTACGCGCCCGGGCCATCGCCACGCGGCTGAACTGCGATCTCGCCATCATCGACAAACGCCGCGAACGCGCCGGCCATTCCGAGGTGATGAACATCATCGGCGACGTCGCCGGCCGCGACTGCCTGCTGGTCGATGACCTTGTCGACTCCGGCGGCACCCACTGCAACGCCGCCGACGCCCTGATCAAGAGCGGCGCCCGTTCCGCCAGCGCCTACGTCACCCACGGCGTGCTGTCCGGCGCCGCCGTCGCCCGCATCGCGTCATCCCCCATCGAGATGATGACCATCACCGACTCGATCATGGGCACCGACGAGGTCAAGCGCTGCGGCAATATCCGCGAACTGACCATCGCCCCCCTGCTGGCCGAGGCGATGCGCCGCATCAGCGACGAAAGCTCCGTCAGTTCGCTGTTCGACTGATCACCCGACGTCAGGGCGCCGCGGCACGCGCGCGGCCACCGGGTAGGCCGCCCCTCATCACCGATTGGTGACGAATCCTACCGAAACAAATTTCCGGCGGCACCGTTATCCCTCCGCAAAAGCTGACGATCGCATCCAAGGATTTGCCGGAAGGCAACGATGCCCGTCTTCAACAGGAGGAAAAGATCATGGGTGGCGGAATTCTGCTGTGGCTGCTCGGCGTGCCGATTCCAATCATCATCCTTCTCGTCCTGCTGTGGCACTAGCCATGGACCCCATTCCAGTAACCGCCGATGGGCGGTCCATGGCGATCGGAAATGAGACGTCCTCAGCCGTGAGTTGGGCAGCCATCGTGGCGGGTGCCTTCGCGGCACTCGCCCTCGCGGTCGTACTGACCTCATTGGCCGCCGGACTGGGCCTTACGACCGTTTCAGCGTGGCCCCATACCGGAGCCTCCGCCGCCACGTTCACCATTGGCACCGGTATCGGTCTTATCGTCGTTCAGTGGCTGGCATCGGCGCTGGGCGGCTTCATCACCGGGCGCCTGCGCACCAAGTGGACGGGCATCCATACGCATGAGGTGTTTTTCCGCGATACGGTCCACGGCTTTCTGTCGTGGACGCTGACCACCATCGTGGGAACCGTCCTGCTCGCGGCCGCGACCACTTCCATCGTCGGCGGCGGTGTTCGTGCCGCGTCGACTGTCGCTGGGGGGGTCGCGCAGGCGGCAACATCAGGCGTGTCGGGTTACACCGTCGACACATTGCTGCGCTCCGATCATGTCGATGCGTCGGCAAGCAGCCAGGATATCGCCGCGCAGGCAACACGTATTCTCGCCAACGGCGTCCGGACCGGCGACGTTCCACCAGCCGATCGGGCCTATCTTACCCACCTGGTGGCAGCCAAGGCCGGGATTCCGGAGGCGGACGCACAAAAGCGGGTGGACGATACGATTGCTGCCACCAAGGCCGCGGAAACCAAGGTCCGGCAGGCGGCCGACGCTGCCCGCAAGGCGACCGCGACCTTTGCCATCTTCACAGCTCTGTCGCTCATGATCGGTGCTTTCATCGCGTCCGTCGCCGGGGCCTATGGCGGCAGGATACGCGACGAATATTAAGACGCTATCGACCCAGCTCGCCCGAGCGACTGGCGTGCCTGTCATACCAACCGGCATTGATGCAGACTCTTCGGTTGACCCCGTCCGTCATGCCGGTTGACCCCGTCCGTCATACCGGCGCATGCCGGTATCCACGCCTTTTACGAGCGGAAACAAAGGCATGGACGGCGAGCCTGGGCTCGCCATGACGGTTGTACGGCGCTGTCGATAGGTCAACATCAACGCCGGTCGCTGTTATCGCGTTGTCTGTTGCATCTCGCTGTTTGGCGCGCGCGGACCATGCACGATCCGTGAATGCCACTCGCCGGCTGCGCGGAATGCCCGCGATTGGCATCGAAGCAGCAGG
>DATAZJ010000359.1:0-1605 GCA_036272115.1 Rhodopila sp.
GGGTGATCTGGACGGATTTGGGGTTCAGAATGGGTTTGTTCATCGCAACCTCTCCCTACACCGGCATGACCCGGATCAGGTTCAAAGGGACTCGGCACCATGCCGATCTCAGCACCTCTCGGCGCACCCCTGGGAAGCGGTCAATCTAGGCCTGCGCGGCCCCTCACGCAATCGTGACCTTCAGCGGTTCCAGGCCGGTGACCTCGCCCACCAGCACGTCGCCCTTGGCGATGGCGGCGACGCCTTCCGGGGTGCCGGTGTAGATCAGGTCGCCCGCCCCCACCGCCACCTGGCGGGACAGCTTGGCGATCACTTCCGGCACGTTCCAGATCAGGTCTGCGATGGGTGATTGCTGGCGCAGCGCGCCGTTGACGGTGAGGGTGATGCGGCCCGCCGCGATATCGCCCGCCTGCGCCGCCGGGGTGATCAGGCCGATGGGGGCGCTGGCCTCGAAGCTCTTGCCGACCTCCCAGGGATGGCCCTTCTTCTTCGCCTCGCCCTGCAGGTCTCGGCGGGTGAGGTCCAGGCCCACGGCATAGCCGAACACATGCGCGGCGGCGGCTTCGGGCGCGATGTCGGTGCCGCCGGATTTCAGCGCCACCACCAGTTCGATCTCGTGCTGCAGGTCTTTGGTCAGGCCCGGATAGGGCACATTGTGCGCCTCGATGATCATGTCTGGCTGCTTGGAGAAAAAGAACGGCGGCTCGCGGGTGTCGGCGCCCATCTCGCGGGCATGGGCGGCATAGTTGCGCCCGACGCACCAGATGCGGCGGACGGGGAAGCGCGCGGCGGTGCCTTTGACGGCGACGGAGGGCGTTGTCAGGGGGAAAACGAGATCGGTCACGGCATACCTCTTGATTCATTGGCTCGCGGGTTCACAGCGACAGCGTATGAACCGCCCGCTGGATGGCCCACATAAAGCGGGCCGTGACACGGAGCTATGACGCCGCGAACTGGCGGAACTCGCTTATCACGCCCTTCACCGCCGCCGCCACGATCTTTTCGCCCGCCGCGATGTTGGCCTGGGATGGGTCCGAGCCGATGCGCCCGTCGGGGAAGCGGCGGCGGTAATCGTCGGCGTCCAGGATCGGGCCGTTGGGGGCGATGCGCGGGGTCATGGCGACCGACTTTATCGCCTCCGGGTAACCGAACTGGGTGATCGATACTTCGGAGGGCGTGGCATGGCTGCCCTCGCCCACCGGGAAAAGCTGGCGGCACAAATCCATCACCCCCGGCAGTTCCCACCAGTTGCGCAGGGACCAACGCAGCGGCGGGTGGTTGGAACCGGAGCGGTCAAACGTCACGCCATGATAGATTCCGGAAAAGGCGGCGGTGATGGTGGCGATGTTGCCGCCATGACCGTTCAGCCAGTAGATGCGCTCGAAGCCGTGGCGGGCCAGACTCTGCGCCCAGTCGATCATCGACGCGATCATGGTCGAGGGCCGCAGGGTGATGGTGCCGGCAAAGCCCATGTGATGCTGGGCCTGGCCGACATTGAAAGTCGGACCGATCAGGATGCCCGCCTCGTCGCCGACCCGGCGCGAAATGATTTCGGGGCACAGCGCATCGGTACCGAGCAACCCGTTCGGGCCGTGCTGCTCGGTC
>DATAZJ010000360.1:0-13286 GCA_036272115.1 Rhodopila sp.
ACGTGGCAATGACCGGCTGGCTGGCGGCGGCGGCGACGAATGTCACCAGGATCGCGTAGGTGCCTCGGTTCAGCACAAAGCCGCCCAGGTTGGTCACCATGAACATCGCCCATTGGCGGTGCGCCGGCCCCGATCCCAGCCCTCGGAACGTCCATATCCGGTTCAACACCCAGTTGCAGGTGGCGGCGAACACATAGGCCACCAGGCCGGCACCGTACAGCCCCAGGGCGTGGCGCAGCCCATAGACGGTGGCGGTATCGACCACCAGGCCGGCAAACCCGACCACACCGAAACGCATGAACTGCGCCACCATGGCGATTCGGACGGGTGTCGCTGCCGATTGCCACGACGGCGGCAGGCGTCGGAGGAGGGGGGTTTGCATCGTGTCCCTGCCTAACGCGGCCCGGTACGGTTCCGCAAGCGATGTCATCGTCAGTCGCGCCCCGGCACCAGGCTTGACACCCGGCTTGACACCCGCCTTGACACTGGCGCGATCGGCGCTTCCCTGCTGCGATGCGCGCAAACCGGATGGTCTCATGATTATCGGCACCGCCGGCCACGTCGACCACGGCAAGACGGCGCTGGTCAAAGCCCTGACCGGTGTCGATACCGATCGCCTGGCCGAGGAAAAGCGGCGCGGCATCACCATCGACCTCGGCTATGCCTACACCGGCGACCTCGGCTTCATCGACGTGCCGGGGCATGAGCGGTTCGTCCACACGATGCTGGCGGGCGCCAGCGGCATCGACACCGCGCTGCTGGTTGTCGCCTTGCCGGAGGGGATCCGGCCGCAGACCCGCGAGCATTTGCAAATCCTGACCTTGCTGGGCATCGACCGCGCGGTGGTGGCGCTGACCAAGGCCGATCTCGCCGCCGATCGCATCCCGGATGTCTCTGAAGCGGTCGGCGCCCTGCTGGCCGGCACGAAGCTGGAGGGCGCGGCGATCCATCCGGTCTCCGCCGTCACGGGGCTGGGGATCGAGCCATTGCTTGCCGCGCTGCATGCCTCGGCGGCGCGCGATCGGGATTGGGACGGTTACCCAAGGCTGGCGGTGGACCGAGCATTCACCCTGTCGGGGGCGGGATTGATCGTGACTGGCACGCTGGTGTCGGGGCGCATCGCGGTGGAGGACCGGCTGATCCTGTCGCCCAGCGGCCTGGAAGTGCGCGTGCGCGGACTGCACGCCCAGAACAGGCCGGCGGATGAGGCCATGGCGGGACAGCGTGTCGCACTGAACATCACCGGTCCCCGCTTGTCGAAGGACGTGGTGGCGCGGGGCGATTGGGTGCTGCATCCGGATATCCATGCGCCGACGGCCGCGATCGACGCCCGTGTCAGCCTGCTGCCGGATGTCGCACGGGCGATGCGGCCGGATACGCAGGCGCATCTGCATCTCGGCGCGGCGCATGTGATGGCGCGCGTCTCGCTGCTGGATCGCGATCGGCTGGAGCCGGGGCAGGCGGCCCGGGTTCGGTTGACGCTGCAACAGCCGATCGGCGCGCTGGCGGGCGACCGCATCGTGCTGCGCGATACCGGCGCGACCGCCACGATCGGCGGCGGCGTCGTGCTGGACCCGTTTCCGCCCCGGCGGGGTCGGCGGACCCCGATTCGGCTGGCCCAACTCGCGGCGCTGGAGGTGCCCGCCGCGGTCGACGCGCTGCGCGGGTTGCTGGCGATCGCGCCGGGCTGGACCGACCATGACCTGTTCATGCGGGCACGGGGCGTGCCGGCGGCGGCGCGGGCAGGCGTGATCACGGCGGTGCCGGCGGTGGCGGCCGGCGGGCTGATCTTGTCGCCAACCGCGTTCGAGGCCATGCAAGCGGCCGTTCTCGCGGCGTTGGCGGCGCATCATCGAGCCTCGCCCGAACTGCCGGGCCTGCAGGGCGAACGGCTGCGCCTGGCGATACCGGGCCGGCCGCCGGTGGCGGGCTTTGCCAGTGTCCTGGAGGCCCTGCGGAAAGCCGGGACGATCGCCGCTGACGGCCCGTGGTTCCGCCTGCCGGGACACCACATCTCCCTGTCCCCGCAAGATGACCGGATATGGCGCGCCGCTCGGCCGCTGATCGCGGCGGACCGGTTCCGTCCGCCCCGGGTCCGCGATCTCGCGGCGGCGCTGGCCGTGCCGGACGCGGCCGTGCGGGTCACCTTGAAGCGCCTGACGCGAATGGGCCAGTTGGTGGAGGTCGCGGCGGACACGTTCTTCCTGCGCGAAGCGGTCGCCGAGATGGCCACGATCGCCGCCGACGCCGTGGACGCGGATGGGCTGCTGACGGCGGCGGTGTTCCGCGACCGGCTGGATAACGGACGGAAAATGGCGATCCTGGTGTTGGAGTTTTTCGACAAGGCCGGCGTTACCATGCGCAAAGGCGATGTTCGGCGTGTGCGCATGGACCGGCTGGGGGTGTTTGGACGGCACCCGTAAAGCTGTTCGAAGTGCTTGAACGGCGTCCCAAACGACGGGTTGAGGTAACGGCCGCCTGGTACCGCGCGTCAAAGACGCGCGATGCGTCGCAATTTTGTCGGAGTGATCGATTTACGCGGGAAATCGCGGTCAACTCGTGACCCGCGCTTTACCGCGTTCGGGCACTGGACATGACCCGCCGCCGCAGCATCGCGTCGAACGCGGCGAAAACCTTGCGCATCGCCGGCTGTTTGTACGGAAACAGATCCGGCGGGTCCATCAGGTGGATGATTGCGGCCGCATCCGCCTCGAACACCAGCAGCCGGCCGTCGCGGGTCTCGGCGCAGTCGATGGAGTAGTAGTCGAAGCCCAGCCGTTGGTGCAGCGCATCGAACGCGGCGGCGTGACGGCGGGCGAATCCAGCCTCGAAGCCTGCCATTGCTTGGGCTTCCTCGGCGCGTCTTTCGGCCGATTCGGTCATCCCGGCGTTCAGGTAGTGAACCATCCAGTTTTGCGAGACCGCCATATGGCAGAGAAATGGCTGCCGATCGATGAACGCGACGCGCGATTTGCGATACAGTCCGTCGGGACTGGCGTAGTCCTCGAACGCGGTCAGGAAGAAGTGCCGCTCGAACGAGAAGCGGAGGTAGTCCGCGAGGTCCGCCGGTGTCCGGATGCGGGATAATCCGCTGCCGGCGTGCGAACCGGCTGGCCGGATCAGGTATGGCCCGGCTGCCAGGTCAATTCCCTGAATGGCGCGTCCAGTCCCGAGATGGTCATCCAGCGCGGCGCGTGAGACCGCGACGGCGGCCGGGCTGCACAGGCCCGGCACCCCGGCAAGGCAGCGCGACAGGGCGTCACGCTCCAACACCGGCAGGAAGTGCGGATCGTTCAGCGCGGGGCGTGGCCAGGCCGCGTATAGCTGGCGCAATCGGACCAGAGTTGACGGATCGGCCTCCCCAATTGCGAAGAAGGCGACTTCGTGATCGGGGATCACCGGCGGCAGCCCTCGTTCGGGCAGCACGTAGAGCAGGTCCAGCCGCACGTTCAAATGATTGGTCAGGAAATCCAGCGGCGTGTTGGTCATCAGGTCACCCGGGCCGACCAACGCCAATAGCCGCAGCGGCGGATGTCCGGCCCGCGGAGCCGCCCCGATCCGATAAACCTGCGCTGCGCTCAGCGCCGCGTCCTGAAGGTTCAACCCCTCCGCGCGCCGAAATCCAAGTTGCGCCGCGATCGAGGCGTCATAGGTCCAGGCGGCCGCCTCGGCATCCGGTGGATTGCAGCCACGTGATTCGCCGATACGCGCCATCAGCGTCTCATAATCATGGCCCTGATAGGCGAAATCGGTCAGGTCGGCGGTGCCGCGGACAGTCGGTGGAACGAACGCGTCGCTCAGCGCCGGCAGCACTGCGTCCATGAACGACATCGGGTTTCCGTCTTGGGTTGCCCGCTGAGTGTGTCAGCCAAAGGTTAATGATTCCTTTCCGGGAACGCCGGCATTTGACATTGCGGCCGCCGCCCTCTCAACAATTCCTTCCGCGCCGGCGGCAACCGTTCAAGGAGGACCCACCCATGCCCATCGACTACGAGAAACGAGACGGGGTCGCCTACATCACCCTGAACAACCCGGCGAAGGCCAACATCCTGGACAAGCCGACCTCCGACGCGATCTCGGAGGCCTGGATCGACCTCTGGGAAGACCGTCATATCCGCTGCGCCATCGTCACGGGCAAGGGCGACCGGCATTTCTGCGGCGGCCACAACCTGCAGCCCCGTCCGGACCTGACGTTCGAGGAACGTGAGTATCTTCGCACCCAGCGCATCTACTGGCCGCTTGCGGGCACGGTGCATGGACAGAGGACCGGTGTCGACGGGCGCATGGGCGACCATTATCCGCGGGTGTGGAAACCGGTTATCGCGGCGATCAACGGCTGGGCGGCGGGGGCGGGCATGTACATGCTGCTGACCTCGACCGACATCCGCATCGCCAGCGCCGAGAACGCCCGGTTCAAATTCGGCCTGCTGACCCAGGGCTGGGTCGGCAATGGTCCGGGGCCGGCGATGCTGGTGAAGCAGCTTCGTTACGTCGATGCGATGAAGATCCTGCTGACCGATGAGGCCTTCGACGCGGCGGAGGCTTTGCGCGTCGGACTGATCAACGAGGTGGTCCCGCATGCGCAGTTGATGGAGCGGGCCGAAAAACTTGCTCGGCACATTGTCACGCTGCCGCCGGCCGCCGTGCGGATGATGAAGGAGTTCGTGATCCGCTTCGGCAACCTGCCGGACGACCAGGCCTGGCACATCCAGAACCTGATGAACTCGATGCTGATCCAGACGACGATGGACGCCGAGGAAGGACGGGCGGCGTTCAACGCCAAACGGCCGCCGAATTTTGCCGGGACGCTGCGCAAGCGCGGCGAACCGTGGCCGGAGCCGTCCGAGGAGGACGCCAAACGGCTGGACGAGGCTTACCGCAGCGGGGAGTACTGAACCGGGTCGCCCGACAGTCCCGGCTGACGATCACGGGCGATTTCGTTGCAATGTGCTACGGGTGGCGTGAGGAAAGGCGGATCGAGGTCTCTTACCCCAGAGCGCCAGCCTGCCGCAGGCGCAGCATGTCATCCGCCGACATCCCCGCCACATCCCGCAGGACCGCGTCCGTATCGGCCCCCAACCCTGGCGCCGGCCCAACCGCCCGGCCGAAGGAGGCGCGCCAGGGCAGCCCCGGCAGTTCGGCTTCGTCCCAGAACCCACGGGCCCGCAAATGGTCGCTGGCCACCAGGTCGGCGGATCGCGCCAACGCCGCCGCCGCGACCCCGGCCCTTGTAAACGTCGCCGCGGTATCGGATTCCGCGGGCGGGCTCTCCGGCGCCGGCTCGACCGCGAGCCACTCATCCAGGCCCGCGCGGCGATACACCGCCCGTTGGTCCGGCGCCTGGCGCGTTGCCAGTTGTTCGGCGAGCAGCGGCTGCGCCATCGTCCACAGCATCGCCTCGATCATCGAGAAATCGACACGAGCCACCGGGCCCGATCGCCGGCGCCAAATCGCTGCCGCCGTAATGAACGCCAGCATCAGCCCGCACATCGGGTCCAGCCACGCCATGCCGACGCGTGGCGGCACGCCTGGATGTCGGTTCAGGCCGGCGAACCCGGCGTAGCACTGCAGCAGCGTCCCGTAGGCGACGGCGTGCGATTCCGGTCCTGTGCGGCCCAAACCCGACGCTGAGACATAGATCAAGCGCGGATTGACCGCCCGCAACGCCTCGGCACCCAACCCAAGCCGATCCATTACGCCCGTGGCAAAATTCTCCACCAGCACATCGGCGTTCGCCGCCAGGGCCTTGGCGGCGGCCACCGCCTCGGGTTGCTTCAGGTCCAGCACGATGGCCTTCTTCGCCTGGCCCAGAACGCTGTGCAGTTCCGAGGCTCGGCCGGGATCGCCCTGGCCAGGGGCCTCGATCTTGATGACCTCGGCCCCCATTGCGGCGAGATAGCGTGTGGCGGTCGGTCCGGCGATCACCCAACTGAAGTCGAGCACACGCACGCCCGACAACGGCAACGGTCCGGTCGTGGCCGGCGGACGAAAATCGCCGTCAGTCATCCGCAAACCGAACGGCGCGCCGGGCACCTGCACGGCTTGTCCGGACACCGTCGCTGTCCGGAAGAATCCCCGGTGCCGAAGCTGTTCGGAATCCAAATGTTCGGCGGGTTCGCACAGAGGGAAACTCGGCACATGCGCGGCCTGGGCGGTTTCGGCGATCCATCGCTTGGTCTTGTCGCGGCTCCAGTCCGCCATCAGAGCGTGCAGCGCATCCCAGTTCGCCACGCGGTCCTTCTTGGTGGCGAAACGCGCCTCGCTGCCCCAGGCGGGTGAGCCCATGGCCGCCAGCCACGACGCCCACTGCCGATCCTCACGCGGGGAGATTGCGGCATAGCCGTCGCTGGCCGGCAGAATGCAGACGGTGGCGCCATTCCCATCCGCCACCCGCTTGCGCGACCAACTGCGTCCCGTCTGCCCCGCTCGGGTCAGTTCGGTCATTGCCAGGGTGGCCAGTGCCTCGTGGATCGAGATGTCCACCACCGCGCCACTGCCCATCAATGCCGCGTGCATGCCGGCACAGGCCGCCGCCAGGCCGCCGAGGAACGCGGATTGCTCGCCGGCAGGCCGCATCGGCGGTTCGTCCAGGTCGTCCACCTGGCCTGTCAGCATGCGGGCGATGCCGCTGGCGAAGAACAGCGTCAGGTCGGTGGCCGGCTCCTCCGCAAGCGGGCCCGTCTGGCCGAATGGCGAAATCAGCACCAGGGCCGCCCGCTGATTGACCCGGCGCAGCGCCTCGACGTTGCACCCGCTTCGCCGCAGCGTTTCCGGACTGCCCTCGCAGATGATCAGGTCGGCGGTCGCCAAAGCCTGTCCGGGGGCGTCATCCGGCGGACCCTGATTGAGATGCTGCGCCAGCACTGAGGACCGGTCAGGATCGATTCGCGAAATTGAAGCGCCGACATCCGCCAACAGCCGGCCGCATGCCGCCGCGGCCAGACCGGGCCCGATCTGAACCGCTCGAAATCCATCCAGCACCGCCATCTCAGCATGTCCCCCAACCGATGGGAAAACGATGCACAGAGATCGCGCGGTTTACAAATCGGCGGGTGATCCTGGGCCTACACTGTTGGCCTATCCCCTGGCGCCTATCCCCTGGCGCCTATCCCTGGCGCCTACCCCGTGAGGCCTACCGCTCCAGCGCCATGGCGACGCCCATGCCGCCGCCGATGCACAATGTCGCCAGGCCTTTTTTCGCATCCCGCTTCTGCATTTCGTGCAGCAGCGTCACCAGGATGCGGGCGCCCGAGGCGCCGATCGGATGGCCGATGGCGATCGCGCCGCCGTTGACGTTCACCTTGGCCGTGTCCCAACCGAGGTCCTTGTTCACGGCGAGGGCTTGGGCGGCGAAGGCTTCGTTGGCCTCCACCAGGTCGAGGTCGTCGGGCTTCCAGCCGACGCGGCCGAGGACCTTGCGGGTGGACGGGATGGGGCCGGTGCCCATTACCGCCGGATCGACGCCGGCGGTGGCGAAGCCGGCGATTCTGGCCAGCGGAGTCAGGCCACGTTTGGCGGCTTCGCTGGCGGTCATCAGGATCAGTGCGGCGGCGCCGTCGTTGATGCCGGAGGCGTTGCCGGCGGTCACCGAACCGTCCTTGGTGAAGGCGGGACGCAAGCGGGCCATGCTCTCGGCGCTGGAGTCGTGGCGGATGTATTCGTCGTCCACCACCTGGATGTCGCCCTTGCGCGTCTTGATGGTGACCGGTGCGATTTCATCCTTGAAGCGACCGGATTTCTGCGCGGCGGAGGCCTTTTGCTGCGAGGCCAGTGCGAAGGCGTCCTGCTGTTCCCGGCTGATCTGGTATTTGTTGGCGACGTTCTCGGCGGTGTTGCCCATGTGATAGCCGTGGAACGCATCCCACAGGCCGTCCTTCAGCATGGTGTCGACGAATTCCAGGCCGCCCATCTTGGTGCCGTTGCGCAGATGCGCGGCATGGGTGGACAGGCTCATGCTCTCCATGCCGCCGGCGGCGACGATGGCACTTTCACCGGTGCGGATCTGCTGGGCGGCGAGAGCGACGGCGCGCAGGCCGGAGCCGCAGACCTGGTTGATGCCGAAGGCGGTGGCGGAATCGGGGATACCGGAGATACGGGCGGCCTGGCGGGTGGGGTTCTGGCCTTCGCCGGCGGCGAGGACCTGGCCGAAGATGACCTCCTCCACGTCGGATGGCTGGATGCCGGCCTGGGAAAACGCGGCTTGCAGTGCCACCGCGCCCAGATCGTGGGCGTGAACCGAACTCAATGCGCCGTTGAAGCTGCCCACGGCCGTCCGTACTGCCGAGACGATGACGATGTCGTCCATGTCCTGCTCTCCTTACCGCGGTTTATCCTGCGACTTGCGGGATGCTACCGTCATGTAATCAAGTGCGTGACGCGGTGGCAAAATGCAAGCCCGAGCGTCATACACCCAGCTTGGCGGCCATGTCCTGGATGTCTGTGGCGACAATGTCCCAATCCTGGTCCGCGGCATAGTCACGCTTCTGGTGCGGCCCGTATTCGGTGGGACGCGGGAAGAACGCCGTGAGCAGGCCGCACGCTCGAGCCTTGCCGAGGTCGCCGTTGTGGGCGGCGCCGAGCATGACCTGGTCGGGACGCAGGTCCATCATCTTGGCCACGCCAAGGTAGGTCTCGGGGTCGGGCTTGAAGTGGCCGAACAGGTCGGATCCGAAGATCATGTCCCAGGGGATGCCCGAGAACTTGGCCATGTTCAGCAGCAGCGAGACATTGCCGTTCGACAGCGGGCCGATGATGAAGCGCGATTTCAGCCGGGTCAGGCCGGGCACGGAATCTGGCCAGGGGTGCAGCCGGTGCCAGCCGAGGTTGATGTGGACCAGGTCGTCCTCGGACAGGCCCTTGATGCCGAAATCGGTGACCAGGTGGTCGAGGGAGGCTCGGTGCAGGTTATCGAGCTTGGTCCACGGCTGCTCACCCTTGCGCACGCGATCCATCGACGGGTGGTAGGCGGCGCGCCAGGCATCGACCAGCGCGGCCCAGTCGGCGGTGATGCCCTTGGTGGCGCCATAGGCGGTCAGGTCGGCGATCAGACTGGATCGCCAATCGACAACCGAACCGAACGTGTCGAAGACGATGACTTTGGGTAACTTGCCGGCCATGACGAACCCCCTTTTTGTGCGAGGACAGGAAAACCCCGCGACGGGGTTCGGTCAATCTTTCTCGGCGATCCCCGCGCCCCGCTCTGCTTGAAGAACGCTGCTGATCCGACCCGCCTTCGTTGCGGCGAAGCCGTGGATGGGCAACAAAGCACCTGACTTCACTGTCAGCGTTGCGGTCTGTGGCATAAAAAGCGGATAGCGCGGTGTCCGCTTTTGGCTTGGGGCTTTGACGCAGAGCACGCAGAGCGGGGCGCAGAGAAAGGAATTCAACTCAAACCACGCGCGTGCTGGCAGGCGTCGAGACGACCTTCGCTGGGGCCTGAAATTCGCATCATCCCATTTCGATTTCCGGCCCAACCGCCTTCAGTGCGATGACAACTTCATCAGCCCACCAAAGTGGTCTTTCAGATAGGCAATGATCTTGTCGATCTCTTCCTGTACCAACGCATCAACCGCCTTGAACGGCGAACCGTCAAAATACCGCGGCGACGTTCCGTCCCCGTCCGGACTGCCATGGTCCGCGTCGATGGACTCTCGCCATTTCTCCGCATGGTCCCGCCACTCCTGCCGGTCCACCAATTGAGGCGGGGCGAACCACACGTTCCACGACAGCACGTTGCCGGACAGCAGCAGATTGCCGGACGCCAGATTGAAAAAATCCATGATCATCTGGTTGAAATCATCGACGAAGGCATTCCCGGTCTTGATGATCGGGCCGATCTCCACGTCGATATTGCCGATCGCCCAGGCGACGTCGGCGTGCCTGGCGAAGTCGGGGCTCTTGAACAGCGTGCTCTCACCCGTGCGAACCGGGAAAATCGGCTGTTTCGGGTCCCCGCGCTTGTGGGTCGTGACCCTGATCGCGTGGGCCTTGTCCGCGGGAAATGGCAGCCCGCTATTGGCGAACAGCGTCCACAAAAATTTCACGATCGGATTCTGTTTCGCGCTGGGACTGAACCATATTTTGCCCTCGACGGTCATGGCCGCCGCAAGCTCCCGGTTCGTCTCGTTCGCCCAGCCTCTTTGTCCGGTCACCGAGACCTCGACATTCAGGCATCCGAATGAAGGCGAGCAGGTTCCTTGTTGCGGGCAAATAATCGAATACACCCGGCCCTCATCGGTGTAACCCAGCCGGGAAATATCCGGGGCAAACATCTGGAAACAGCGGGAGGAGGGCTGGCCGACCACCGTCTCCCAACTGAACTCAGGCCATTTCACCGCCTGCTGACGTTGCAGTAAATCGATGTTGGCCATGTTCTCCAACATCGGCAGCGATGACAGATCAGGATCTGGATAGGCAAACGCCGGATTGGATTCGGCAAAACCGCCGACCCACCCTGGAGGAATGTCTGAATTTTGGATACCTGGCATATTATTTTCCTTCATTGCACCAAAATAAGGGATGTCCTGGTCCCGGTCGATACTGGCCGCGCCGGCGCTGCTTACTTTCGATGCTATCCGGCCGTTCCCGCCCATTCAAGCGCGAACACCTGCTTTCCTTATTCACGCGTATCCACCCGCACCGCTGCTTCAGCGCGCCCCGAACCGCACCGTCCCTAACCAATCCCGCAACGGCCGCCACAACGAAACCTCCGCTCGGCCGCCAGCCGCCATGCCGATATGCCCCGCCGCCGGCTGGTGCAGCACCGCCCCCCGGATCAGCTCCGCCAGCGGCCGAGCGGATTCAGGCGGAACGATCCGGTCGGCGGCGGGGACCGCGACGAAGGTCGGCCGGGCGATCGCGGCCGGATCGACCGGCAGCCCGGCGATCCGCCACTTCCCCCGAGCCGGCGCGTTCTGTCCGTACCATTCGGCCAGGCAGGTGCGGGCGACCTCGGCGGCCAGCGGAATGCCGTCGTTCAGCCAGTCCTCCAGCGCGACGAATAGACGGGCGCGCCGGCTGTCCGGCCGCAAGCGAGCGAACCCGCGGTATTTCTCCGCCACGCCCCACGGGTCCAGCATGGCGAACAGCGATTGCAGCAAATCGACCGGCAGCGCGTGGCTGAACGCCAACGCGGGCTCCAGCAGAGGGAGCGTCTGCGCCGCCTGGATCGCCCGCTCCGGGTCGGGTGCGTGAAAATCCCACGGTGCCGCCAGCAGCGCCAGGCCGCTGATCAGGTCGGGGCGCCGTTGTGCCGCCGCGACGGCCAGCGTCCCGCCCATGCAATAGCCTGCCAGCACCGGCGGGCCGCCGGCAGCCTGCGCGGCCGCGGTCATCGCCCGCTCCATCCGGCCGGCGACATAATCAGTTAGGGTGAACCCCCGTTCGGTTTCCCCCGGCCAGCCCCAGTCCAGCAGCAATGGGCGCATGCCCTGACCGGCCAGCCAGCGCAGCATCGACGACCCCTCCGCCAGATCCAATACATAGGCGCGGTTGACCAGGCTGGGCACGAACAGCACCGGATGGCCGCCCTGGGGACCGTAATCCAGCAGGCGAGAGCCGCCTTCGGCCCAGATCGCCGGCGGATCGATCAGCGTGCGCTGGTAGCCATGGCGCCGATAGGCGGCGATGCCCTCGATCAGTGCGGCATCCTGGCGCAGCGTCTCGGCCACCACGGCGGCCGGAAAGTCACTGCCGCGGCTTCCGCCCGGCTCCGGTTGCCGGGTGGCGTCTTGGATGGACCGCAGGATCGCCGCCACGCTCGCGCTCGACCCGCTGGCTGAGTTCGGCCAGTCGCTGTTCCAAAGCGGCGACATGGCGCGCGAGACGGTCGATCTCAGCATCGCGAGCGTCAGGTGCAGCAGCAGCGGACGCGGCCCCCGACGCATCAGCGGACCCGGCGCGTCCGCCCGCGCCGTCATGGCCGCGGTTGCCCAGTGGATCGCGTGGGAGGCCGCGCAGCAGGGTGGACATGGTCCCGGCCCACAGCGCCATGAGGGTCTGCCACGACTCGCGGATTTCCGGGTCGGCCGCCATGGCGGACAACTCGCTCTGCCACAGGGTGATCCAATCCTGCGCCACCTTGCGCGGATCCGGCAGGTCCGTCGCGGCGGCACCCGCCGTCCCCCGTTCGTCCGTGTCGTGTCCGGCGTCGTCCGGACCGGCGTCCATCACCATGCCGCATTCATCCTCCTCGCGCGCCGGACCATAGGCGCCGCGAACAGATTGCGAAACGCCAAACCGGCACGTCCCCAACCTGGGCGCCGCGAGGGAACGGACGCGGATTCACTCTATCGCAAGTGCGAGATACACGGTAGGGAGAGGTATAGCGACGAGGTATGCATGGCGGTGCCCCTTGAGACCCTGCCGGAGACGAAGCCCGGCGATAAGCCCCCGGTCGTGGTTAAGAAATACGCCAACCGGCGGCTCTACAACACCGAGAGCTCCAGCTATATCACGCTGGAGAACCTGGCCGAAATGGTCCGTCAGGGCCGGGATTTCGTCGTCTATGACGCCAAAACCGGCGACGACATCACGCGCGGCGTGCTGACCCAGATCATCGTGGAGGAAGAGGGCAAGGGCCAGAACCTGTTGCCCATAAACTTCCTGCGCCAACTGATCGGCCTGTACGGTGGGTCTATGCAGGGCCTGGTGCCGAAATACCTCGAACACGCCATGACGTCATTTGCGCAGCAGCAGGAGCAGATGCGCACGGCGATGCAGAAGACCATGGGCACGCTGTTTCCCTTCGGCAATATCGAGGAAGTCGGCCGCCAGAACATGGCCATGATGGAACGTGCGTTCAGCATGTTCACGCCGTTCTACCGCGGCACCGAACCCACCGATCCGTCCGACACCCATGGATCGGAGATCGAGGCGCTTCGGTCGGAAATCGAGCGGTTGCGGTCGGAGCTGGCTTCGGCGAAAAAGAAATAGTCTCGGGCCATCGGATGTCGGATGCCGCACCCGAATGGATGGCCGGGTGAAGACGGACTTCGACGCCAGTTCATGTCGAATCTGTCAAGCAACGGAAGCGAAATGCCCGAATCGATGACGGAAAATCGGGCCGGACGGATTGTCACCGAATCGGAAACCGATCGGCCTGAACGCACGGCTGCGTCGGGCTACGGCGCATTGGGCGCTTTCGCATTCGCGTCCCTCTGCACGGCCCTCTGGAGATGCTGAACGTCACGCGGATCGTGTGGCAGAGTCCGATCGCCTCGGGATGCCCAGCGGCGTCCAGCGGCACGACGCGGAGAATGGCCTCGCCGATACTCTGAAGCCCGATG
>DATAZJ010000361.1:0-3145 GCA_036272115.1 Rhodopila sp.
CCGACGGCCCGTCCCGCGCCGTTACCCCGGACCAGCGTCCGCTGCTGGCCTGTCCGTGGATCCTGCCGCCGGCCTGTCCCGGCGGCCTGCTGCTCTGGCGCGTGCCGCGGGCCAGGCCGTGGACCACATCCGACTACGAACTCGCGGCCTCCGTCGCCATGCTGCTGCGCGTCGCCATCGGTGCCAGCATGGGTCAGGCCGGCATCGACCGGCTAACCGGCATCCCCAACCGCCGCTGGTTCCTCGATGACGCCGACCGCCACATCGACCGGCTCGACCGCGACGCCGGCGTCGGCACCCTGCTGCTGGTGGATATCGACGACCTGCGGCGCGTCAACCTGGCGCTGGGCCGGGCCAGGGGCGATCAGGTCCTCGTCCGCCTGGCCGGCCAACTGCGCGCCTCCGTCCGACCCGGTGACGTGGTCGCCCGCGTCGGGGCGGATGAATTCGCCGTCTGGCAGGACGGCATGGACCATCTCACCGCCGCCGAACGCGCCGAGGCCCTCTGTTCCAGCCGGCTTTTCCCCGATATGCCCGACGGTCACGGCGTCTCGGTTTCCATCGGTATCGCCAGCCGCCCTCCCGGCAGTGCCCAGGATGTCCGCACGTTGCTGCGGCGCGCCCACATGGCCGCCCGCGAGGTCAAAGCCAACGGCGGCGGCGGCTGGCGCGTCTCTCAATGCCGATCCACGCCGCGCCTCTCCGACCCGCCGCCGTGAACCCGCCCGCAAGCGGCAGGTAACCGAACCGCGTGCGTGAAAAAAGCGACAGCCGGCACCACATCTGCATTCGGTGCTTGCCCGCTACACGCAGTCAGTTGACAATCCACGGATGATGCCGGTTGAAGCCACGGCCGAGCTTGAAACCACCGCACAGCGTGATGGCGTGCGGCCAGGGCATCTCCATGCCGGGCAGCCCCGTGCTGGGCAGCCGAGCGCCGGGCAGCCGCGTCCCGGGCAACCGTGTGCCCAGCAGCCGCGTGCCGACCAGCCCTGTCCGGCCCCCGATCCCGTGCAGGCCGACCCCACCCAGCCCGAATCGACCCGCCCCGACACGGGACGTCGCGTGTTCGGCCCCGCCTTCGCCGCCCTCGACCTGGGCACCAACAACTGCCGCATGCTGGTCGGAACCCCCGCCGGCGACAGCTTCCGTGTCCTCGACAGCTTCTCCCGCATCGTCCGCCTGGGGGAGGGCCTGCACGCCAACGGCTGCCTGAACGACGCCGCGATGGACCGCGCGATTTGCGCCCTGCACGCCTGCGCCGGCCGCCTGGCCCGCCGCCAGGTCCGCCAGGTGCGCGCCATCGCCACCGAGGCCTGCCGCCGCGCCTCCAACGGCCCCGCCTTCCTGTGCCGCGTCAAGCAGGAAACCGGCTTCGGCTTCGACATCATCAGCAGCCGCGAGGAAGCCGAACTCGCCCTGGAATCCTGCACCCCGCTGCTGCCCTGCGGCGACCGCCGGGCACTGCTGTTCGACATCGGCGGCGGCTCTACCGAACTCGCCTGGGTGCGCCTGACCGACGGC
Organism: Rhodopila sp.; assembly: GCA_036272115.1. Taxonomy (GTDB): domain Bacteria; phylum Pseudomonadota; class Alphaproteobacteria; order Acetobacterales; family Acetobacteraceae; genus Rhodopila. The sequence continues at coordinate 1,525 of DATAZJ010000361.1, forward strand.
CACCCCGAACTGATCGGCTACGAATCCCTCCCCGTCGGCGTCGTCACCCTGGCGGAGCGCTGGGGCGGCGCCGGCTTCACCGAAGACGGCTTCGAGGCCATGGTCGCCGACGTCGCCGAACGCCTGCGCCCGTTCGAGAAGGTCCACTGCATCGCCCGCGAAATGCGCGACGGCGGCGTCCGCCTGCTCGGCACCAGCGGCACCGTCACCACCCTCGCCGGAGTCGCCCTGAAACTCGAACGCTATCGCCGCATGGCGGTCGACGGCGTCGAACTCTGCAGCCAGGCCGCCGCCGACGCCCTCGACCACCTCCGAGCGCTCGGCCGCGAAGGCCTGATGCTCCACCCCTGCGTCGGCCCGGACCGCGTCGAGTTCGTCCTGCCCGGCTGCGCCGTCTTCGCCGCGATCACCCGGGTCTGGCCCGCGCCGCACGTGATCGTCGCCGATCGAGGCCTGCGTGAAGGCATGTTGCTACGGCTGATGCGCGCTGACCGCTTGCGCCAGGGACGGCGACGTGATTCCTGCCGTTCATGACCCGTCCGCCTGTCAAGCCGCCCGCCCGTAATCTCTCGGTCGCCGTCAAATCGGCGAAGAGCCGCAGCCCCGCATCCACCGCCTGGCTCAAGCGCCAGCTAAACGACCCCTACGTCGCCGCCGCCCGCCAACAAGGCTGGCGGTCGAGGGCAGCATTCAAGCTGCTGGAACTCGATGACAAATTCAAATTGATCCGCAAGGGCGTCCGCGTGCTCGACCTAGGCGCCGCACCCGGCGGCTGGACCCAGGTGGCGGTCAAACGCGGCGCGGCGTCAGTCCTGGGCCTGGACCTGCTGCCGATCGACCCAATCCAGGGCGCGGTGGTCATCCAGGGCGATTTCACCGATCCCGCCATGCCGGAACGCCTGACCCGGGACCTCGGCGGCCCTGCCGACCTCGTGCTGTCCGACATGGCACCCAACACCACGGGCCACGCCGCCACCGATCACATCCGGATCGTGGCGCTGGCCGAAATGGCCCTCGACTTCGCCGTGCAGGTGCTGTCACCCGGCGGCAGCTTCGTGGCCAAAGTGTTCCAAGGCGGATCGGAGAAACAGATCCTGGACATGATGAAGCAGAACTTCGCCCAGGTCCGCCACGCCAAGCCCCCCTCCAGCCGCAAGGAATCCAGCGAACTCTACGTCGTCGCCACCGGCTTCAAAGGCCGTCCCGAAGGCGATTGACCAAGGTATCCATAGTGCTGCCGTCGAGGTACGCCTGATCGAGTTCATTCCGGCAAATGCCGGAGTTCCCACCCAATAATCGGTCTCATACCAACCGGCATTGACACAGACTCTTCGGTTGATCCCGTCCGTCATGCCGGCGCATGCCGGTATCCACGCCTTTTACGAGCGGAAACAAAGGCATGGATGGCGAAGTCTGCGCTCGCCATAACGGTTGCATGGCGGTGCCGATGGGTCAGCATCAAGGGCGATTGGTATCATACACAAGACGGACACGAACCGCCGGCCAAGGGCTTTACACCTGGAACACCCTCGCCGGGGTGGATTGACGAGGGCTACACGTCAGTGACCGGTCAAACGCCGGCCGAACCTCCACGAATCGTAACGAATCAACCAAGCGGCGT
>DATAZJ010000362.1:0-10681 GCA_036272115.1 Rhodopila sp.
GTGGATGATGGCGGCGGATGCCTCCATCGCCGACAACGCGGCGCTGCAAACCGCGCTCCAGGCCGCCGCCAAGGCCGCCCGCGCCGGCCGCGTCGTGACCTTCGGCATGAAGCCCACCGCGCCGGAGACCGGCTACGGCTACATCGAGATCGGCGACCCCCTGCATGAGGCAGCCGGTGTCCACGCCGTGGCACGCTTCCTGGAAAAGCCCGATGCCGCGACGGCGGAACGCTTCGTCGCCGATGGCCGCCATTTGTGGAACTCCGGGATGTTCGTCTTCACCGCCCGTACCCTTCTGGAGGAATTGGACCGCCACGCTCCCACCGTGCTGTCCGCGGTGCGCCAGGCGGTGGCCGACCGCAAGGCCGACCTCGACTTCATCCGCCTCGGCGTCGAGGCGTTCACCGCATGCCCGTCGATCAGCATCGACTACGCCGTCGCCGAACGTACCTCACGGGCCGCCGTCGTGCCGGCCGACCTCGGCTGGTCCGACGTCGGCAGTTGGAGCGCCCTGTGGGACCTCGGCACCAAGGACGCCGACGGCAACGTCGCCCTCGGCGACGTAGTTCTGGAAGCCGCCGAGAACTGCTACGTCCGCAGCGACGGCATGCTTGCCGCCGTGGTCGGCCTGAAGGACGCGGTCGTCGTGGTGACCGAGGATGCTGTCCTGGCCATGCATCGCGGCCACGCCCAGGACGTGAAGAAGATCGTGGAGCGCCTGAAAGCCGCCGGCCGGTCTGAAGCCGTGGCGCATAACCGAACCTATCGCCCCTGGGGCTATTACGAGAGCCTCATCCAGGGCGACCGCTTCCAGGTGAAGCGCATCGTCGTCACCCCCGGCCGGCAACTGTCGCTGCAAAGCCATTTCCATCGCGCCGAACACTGGGTCGTGGTGAACGGCACCGCCAAGGTCACCCGCGACGCCGAAACCCTCATCGTCCGCGAAAATGAGAGCATCTACCTGCCGCTTGGCTGCCTTCACCGGCTGGAAAATCCCGGCCGCATCCCACTGACGCTGATCGAGGTCCAATCAGGCGCCTACCTCGGTGAGGACGACATTGTCCGCTTCGAAGACACCTACGGGCGGGTCTGAACACCTCACAACGGCATAGATTTTGTCCGTCCGGCGCTTCTCGCCGTCATGGCGGCCGACGAGCCGCCATGCACGCCCCTATGGCCGGACTTCGGCATGACGGGACCGCGCCGGGAAGCCTTGTTATAGCTGACCGGTAATAATACTGATTTCGCAAGAAAATTGTAACCAAGCTGAGCCCATCATGTGCATCCCAACAGGGGGATGCGATGATCCAAAAACATACCATGGCGTCGGAACCCAACAATCCGAACCAGAAAATCCTCAATTTCGATACAAGTCGGCCTAATAATGCCCCCGCAGATGTGGCGGTTCTCGAAAACGTGATACTGTCATGCGTGCTCTGATCCGCCACCAGCCGCACGCATTGCCCAGCGACCAGCATGAGTAACAGCAGGATGGCACGACAAGCCCCGACCGCAGGCCACAAGACAACGCCGGCCCCCAGCGGCACGACGCCAACCGGAACCGTCGGCACCGCCGCGCAAGCCGCCTCGCTGCAGGCCAGCGCGACCGTCACAACCTTCACCGTCAGCGACACCGCGGCCGATATCGGCGCCAACTTCGACGCCCTGGACACCGACACCAAACTGACCGCCATCACGGTCACCGACAGCCTGCCGATCCCGCTCAGCTACACCCAATTCATCACCGACACGGCCGCCCTCGCTCTGCTGCCGGCCGGCACGACCTTCACCCTCAGCGCCGTCCCCGTGGCCGACGCCGCCACGATCCAGGCCAACGCCGCCGTCACCGCGTTCACCGTCACCGATACGCCGGTCAACGTGCTCGCCGGCCTGCCCACCCTGGTCCCCGCCACGAAACTGACCGCGATCACGCTCTCCGGCGCGACCTCGCTGCCGGTCACCTACACCCAGTACCAAGCCGACGCCGCCACGCTCGACAGGCTCACCGCCGGCGACACAATGACGGTATCGGCCGCCACCGCCACCGCCGCTGCCAAACTCCAGGCCGATACGCATGTCGCCGCCTTCACCATCACCGACACCGGGGCCGACATCGCCGCCAGCCTCCCCGCCCTCGGCGCCAGCACCAAGCTGACCGCCATCACCGTCAGCGGCGGCACTACGGTTCAGGTGACCTACACACAATACAATACCTACACGAAAACCCTGGCCCTGATCGCCAACCCCGCGACCCTGACGGTATCGGTCGTCCCGGTCTCCGGCGCCTCCACCATCCAGGCCGCGCCGAAGGTGATTAAGTTTTCCATCAGCGATACCTCGGTCAATATCGCCGCGGGCCTCGCCGGCTTCGGTGCCCAGACCAAACTGACCGCCGTCGCCGTCAGCAACAATACCGCGCTGTCGATCAGCTACACCCAATACGCCGACTACAAGACAGCGCTGGGGCTGCTGGCGGCCACCACCTCCCTCACAATCACCGGCGCCACGATCAGCGAGGCCCCGGCGCTGCAGACCACCGCCAAGATCACGGCTTTCACCGTCACCGACACCGCGGCCAATATACTCGCCAACCTCGCCGCCCTGGCGGCCGATACCAAATTGTCGGCGATCACTCTCAGCGGCGCCACCAAGCTGGCGGTCACCGACACCCAGTACCTCGCCGACACCGCAACCCTGGACAAGCTGGCCACCGGCGCCACCTTGACCATCGCAGCCGCGACCGTGGCCGGCGCGACGGCGTTGCAGGCCGACACCCATGTCGGTTCCTTTGCAATCACCGACTCCGCCGCGAATGTCGCCAACGCGCTCGCCAGCCTCGGCCACGACACCAAACTGTCCGCGATCGCCCTGACCGGGGGCACATCGATCACCGTCACCTATGCCGAGTACACCGCCGGTACCGCGGCGCTGGCCACCCTCGCCACCGGCGACACGCTGATCGTCACCGGAGTGACCGCCGCCGCCGCGGCGACCGTCGCTGCCAACACTCACGTCAAAACCCTGACCGTCAGCGACACGCTGGCCAATATCGGCTCATCGATCGGCGCGCTGGAAACCTTGGCCGCCAGCGGCCAACTGACCCTGCTCGCCGTCGCCGATTCCGGCCAGAACCTGTCGCTGACCGCACCGCAATACGCCGCCGACCAGACCGCGATCAAACTGATGACCGGCAGCTTTACCGTCACCCACCCGGTGATCAACCTGATCTGGGACGCCAGCGTCGCCAACGCCCCCGCCGGCTTCGTCGCCGCCGTGGAGGACGCCGCCGCCTATTTCGATGCCCTGATCACCAACCCCATCACCGTCAACATCGACGTCGGCTACGGCGAATACGACGGCACCGCACTGCCCGCCGGCGTGCTGGGCGACACGCAGATCCTGAACAGCGATTACATCACCACCGCGCAGTTCAAAGCCGACCTGTCCAAACTGCCCGCCACCACCATCACCCAATCCGCCCTCGCCAGCCTCGCCACATCAGGCGAGCCAACATCTGTCTGGGTGGAAGGCGGCGATGCCAAGGCGGTCGGCGCCACCGCCGCCTACGGCACCGAGACGGACGCCGCCATCGGCTTCGCACTGGACCCGACCGGCCGCATCTTCAACTACAGCCCAACCGGCCCCGCCATTTTGGGTGAGGTCGACTTCATCGGCGTCGCCGAAGCCGAGATCGGCCACGCCCTCGGCCGCGTCTCCTCGCTCGGTATCTCCACCTCTCTCGACCTCTACCGCTATTCCTCACCCGGCAAGATCGGCGTGCCCGGCGCGTCGCCCACCTACTTCTCCATCAACGGCGGCACCACCAATCTCGACAACTTCGCCACTTCGCTGGACTACGGCGACTGGGCCGCCAGCGCCGGTGACGACGCCGTGGCCGCCCTCATCCCGACCGGCACCCAGAACCCGTTCACCGCGACCGACGTCACCGAACTCAGCGCCCTGGGCTACAGCATCGCCGCCAACGCCCCGTCAAGCGCCGGGGTCATCCCCGCCAGCGCCACCAACGGCCTGAACGCCACCAGCCTGACCTTCATCGGCTCCCCGCTGGTCGTCACCATGGGCAGCGGCACCACGACCGCCACCGCCGCCATCCCGCCCGCCGCCGGCATCGAGGAAATCGCCGGCTTCACCTACGGCACCGACAAACTGACCCTCAATCTCAGTGACCTGTCCGGCTCGCTGGAGGCATTCAACACCAGCGTCGGCGGCGTGCATGCCATCGCCCTGGCCGGCAGCGACGACCTGGCCAACGGCATCGTCCTGACGGGCATGCCAACCGCCGACACTGCCGCCAATCTCCTGGCCAGCCATCTGACCCTCTCGGGCACGACCGCGACGATCACGTAGGTAAGGCACGTAGGTAAGGAACGAAGGTCGGGCTCCGCCCAAACCCGCAACGGGGCGACACCCGCGCAGCCCCCAATTCCCTTATACCGGGGTTCCAAGGGCCGTCGGCCCTTTGCGGGGTTGAGGGGCAGAGCCCCAACCTTCCTTCCCCCTATGAGGCGCCGCGGCGGGCCAGAGGTTCAATAAATTGCGGTTCGGTGTCCCAGGGAAACAGGATCCACGTATCCCGCGACACTTCCGTGACGAAGCTGTCGATCATCGTGCGTCCGGCCGGTTTGGCGTAAACGCAGGCAAAATGGGCTTTCGGCAGCAGGCCGCGCACAACGCGGGCGGTGGTCCCGGAATCGACCAGGTCATCGACAATCAGGAACCCCGTTCCATCGCCGGCCGCCGCGGCCGGCTTGGTCACCACCGGCTCGCCGCGGACCTCATCCTGGTACGTGACGACACAGACACTTTCCACCAGCCGCACATCCAGTTCGCGTGCTATGATCGCCGCCGGGATCAAGCCACCGCGGCTGATCGCCACGATGCCCTCGAACGGCCCCAGGCTCATCAGCCGCCAGGCCAGCGCTCGGGCGTCGCGATGCAGTTGGTCCCAGGTGACAGTATAATAATGTGGAGCCATCCCCGCTTTTCGGCGAAAACCGCCGATCCGTGCAAGGGGCTCTCGATCATCACCGTCATATTCATCCCACTTGCATCCAGCATAGTGACATTTCGGTCCGGTGCGTCTTTGATATGGCCATGGACCTCTCCACCGCTCCCCTGCCAAAGGCCGAGGAAACAGCCCCTTTCCGCCTGCTGGCACCGGAGCGTCCATTCGCCCCCGTCGTTTTTACCTCGGCTCATTCCGGTCGGGCCTATTCGGCCGACCTGATGACCGGCGTCCGCCTTTGTCCGCTCAGCCTGCGCCGCAGTGAGGACTGCTTCGTCGACGACCTGTTCGCCGCCGCCCCGGCGCACGGCGCCCCGCTGCTGGCCGCCAACTTCCCCCGAGCCTTCTGCGACGCCAACCGTGAGGCGTGGGAACTCGATCCGGCCATGTTCACCGAACGCCTGCCGGATTGGGTCAACACCACCAGTTCACGGGTGACCGCCGGCCTGGGCACAATTGCCAAGGTGGTCGCCTCCGGCGAAACGATCTACGCGACCAAACTGCCGTTCCGCGAGGCGGAGCGGCGGATCTTCACCTACTGGCGTCCATTTCACGACGCGCTGGGCCGCCTGATCAGCGACATCAAGGCCCGCTTCGGCTATTGCCTGGTCATCGACTGCCACTCCATGCCCTCCGCCGGACAACGGCGCGGCGCAATCCGGCCCGTCGATTTCGTCCTCGGCGACCTGCACGGATCGGCGTGCGCATCCCGCGTCACCCGCGCGACCGAGGCCGTGCTCAGTGGCAAAGGCTACCTGGTCCGACGCAACGAACCCTATGCCGGCGGCTTCATCACCCGCCATTACGGCCATCCCGCCGACGACGTGCATGTCCTGCAGATCGAGATCGCCCGCGCCCTCTACATGGACGAGGCGCGCATCGAACCCTTGCCCGCCTTTCCGGCCATCCAGCAGCTGATCACCGATCTGATCGCCGTCATCACACTGCAGGTTCACGACCTGATCGGGTAAGCCAGGGCGGCGCATGCCCAGAAGCAAAAGCGGGGCTTGTGCGGTTTGCCGAAGCCTCTGAGCGGCAGCGCCAGAGATCGCTTGCGGCATCGACATGGCGCCATTCTTGCTTCGCCATCAGCTTTGAACCACCAGCGAGGTCCGTGTGAAAATTGGCGTTTTCATCCCCATCGGCAACAATGGCTGGCTGATATCCGAGAACGCGCCGCAATACTGGCCCAGCTTCGCCTTGAACAAGCAGATCACCCTGACGGCGGAGCGCTATGGGCTCGATTTCGTCCTGTCGATGATCAAGTTGCGCGGCTTCGGCGGCAAGACGGAATTCTGGGACCACAATCTGGAATCCTTCACCCTGATGGCCGGCCTGGCCGCGGTGACGACCCGCATCAAGCTGTTCGCCACCTGCGCCACCCTGGTGATTCCGCCGGCGATCGCGGCGCGCATGGCCGCGACGATCGACTCGATTTCCGATGGCCGCTTCGGCCTGAACCTGATCACCGGCTGGCAGAAGCCGGAATACTCGCAGATGGGTCTCTGGCCAGGGGACGAATATTTCGGCAAGCGTTACGCCTACGTGTCGGAATACATCCAGGTCATGCGGCAGTTGTGGGACACCGGGCATTCGGACTTCAACGGCGAATTCTTCAAGATGGACGACTGCCGCCTCAGCCCGCGCCCACAGGCGGAGATGAAGATCATCTGCGCCGGGCAAAGCGAGGCCGGCATGGCATTTTCGGCGCAGTATGCCGACTACAATTTCTGCTTCGGCAAAGGCGTCAATACACCTGTCGCATTCGCCCCCACCGTGACCAAGCTGGTCGAGGCCAATGCGCGGACCGGCCGGAACGTCACCGCCTATGCCTTGTTCATGATCATCGCCGATGAGACCGACGAAGCCGCACGTGCGAAATGGGAGCACTACAAGGACGGCACGGACCAAGAGGCGGTTCGCTGGCTGGTGGATCAATCGGCCGTCGACAAGGCTTCCGGCGGCGATACCAATGTGCGGCAGATGGCCGATCCGGTCTCTGCCGTGAACATCAACATGGGCACGCTGGTCGGTTCATATGAAACCGTCGCCCGTCTTCTGGATGAGGTGGACACCGTGGAAGGATGTGAGGGCGTGCTGCTGACGTTCGACGATTTCGTCAAGGGAACCGAGGATTTCGGCGCGCGTGTTCAGCCACTAATGAAGTCGCGCAAACATGTGGAGATCGCCCGATGAACGCGTCTGTTCCGACCGGCTACGCCGCACCAGACGCCCGCACCGAAAGCGTCACACTACCCGCCCGCCCGGAACCGTTACGTTTGAAGCCAAGCGAGACGGCGGTGATCGTGGTCGATATCCAGAACGCCTATGCTTCACCCGGGGGCTACATCGACATTGCGGGCTTCGACATCTCCGGCGCACCGGCCGCCATCGCCAAGACCAAGACCGCCCTGGATGCCGCCCGCGCGGCGGGTTTGACAGTGATCTTCTTCCAGAACGGCTGGGACAAGGATTATGTCGAAGCCGGCACCACCGGCTCCCCCAACTGGCACAAATCCAATGCGCTCAAAACGATGCGCGCCCGGCCCGAACTGAACGGCACGCTGCTGGCCAAGGGAACCTGGGACTATGCCATCGTGGACGAATTGACACCCCACCCTGGGGATATCGTGATCCCCAAGACGCGCTACAGTGGCTTCTTCAACACCAATATCGACAGCGTGCTGCGGGCACGCGGCATCCGCAATCTGGTGTTCACCGGCATCGCGACCAATGTGTGCGTCGAATCCTCGTTGCGAGACGCGTTCCATCTGGAATATTTCGCTGTCGTTCTCGAAGACGCAACCCATCACGCCGGACCCGAATTCGTCCAGCAGGCAGCGCTCTACAACATCGAGAAATTCTTTGGCTGGGTCTCGACCGTTGCCGATTTCTGCGGCGCGATCGGACAGGCCGCCCCAACGTCCGGCAACTGAGGAAACACCATGCCCAAGACCATCGTCCTGCCCACAGGCACCACCACGCCGATCGCCCCGTTCTCACCCGGAACCATGGCGGACGGCGTCGTCTATGTTTCCGGCACCTTGCCCTTCGACAAGGACAACAACGTCGTCCATGTCGGTGACGTGGCGGCGCAGACACGCCTTGTGCTGGACACCATCAAGTCGGTGATCGAAACCGCCGGCGGCACGATGGAGGATGTCACCTTCAACTCCATCTTCATCACCGACTGGGCCAACTATGCCGCCTTGAACAAGGTCTATGCCGAATATTTCCCCGGCGACAAACCCGCTCGGTTTTGCATCCAATGCGGCCTGGTGAAGCCGGACGCACTTGTGGAGATCGCAACGATCGCCCATGTGGGGAAGCAGTAGCCTTCCGGCTGGCTTGCGTTGCATTCTCGTTGGCGGTTCGGACTTACGCCTTAAGCGGCAGGCATCATGCGAACCAACCGCGGTCGGCATTTACGAATTCCTCCGCGTCCTCCGGGCACTCGGCGATCTCCGTGTTGAATGCGGATGTGCAACAAACATCAGCGCCCCGGCATGGCCATGGTCGTTCGAATACCGCGATAAAACACGGAGGTCGCGAAGTGCCCGGAGGACGCGGAGAAGTCTGGGCTTTCTCCCGAGCTCCGATCGAACACCGATGAAGGCCGCACCTGCCACGACAAGGGAACATTGCTGATGCACCATGAAATTCACGGCCGTTCCAATCCCGGTGCCCCAACTGTGCTGCTGTCCTCCGGTCTCGGCGGCGCGGCGCATTACTGGGCGGAGCAGATTCCCGGCCTGGCAAAAGACTTTCGGGCCATCGCCTACGATCAGATGGGAACTGGCCGCAGTCCTGGCCCGTTGGCCGAAGGGTATTCCATTGCCGACATGGCCGCGGAGGCCGCCGCTTTACTGGACCAGCTTGGCATTGAAAAAGCGCACTTCATCGGCCATGCGCTGGGCGGCCTGATCGGGCTGCAACTCGCGGTGAGTCGGCCGGCGCTGGTGGATCGGCTGATTCTGGTCAACGCATGGGCCAAGACCCATCTCCACACGCTACGCTGCTTTGCGGCTCGGAAGCATCTGCTGCTGAATACCGGTCCGGACGCCTACGTTCGGGCTCAACCGCTGTTTCTCTATCCGGCCGCCTGGCTCGCCGACCGTCAGGACTGGCTCGCGGAGCAGGACGCGTCCGGGATCGCGCATTTCCCGCCAACCGAAACGGTGCTGCGTCGGATTCAGGCCGTCGAGGCGTTCGACCTGACCGGGGACATTCCCACCGTCCTGGCGTCCACCCTGGTCATCGCCACGAGGGACGACTTGCTCGTGCCCTGCACATGCTCGATAGCGCTCGCGGACCAATTGCCGCGGGTTCAACTGGAACTGCTCGACCAGGGTGGTCACGCCTGCAACATCACCGACCCGGCAGGGTTCAATACGATTGTGACTGCGTTTCTACGGGACTGATGCCGAATGGAGCCGCGGGATCGCTCCCACGGCTCCGGTTGACCCCGATCAGTCGGCCTCTGCCGCGGCTTCGTGCATATCCAGCGCCATCGGGTGGAACTCGGCATATTTCGCCAGATAGAACAGGATGCCCGCCACACCGAGGTAGGATATCGCCACCGTCGGCGAACTGTTGATACCGATGCCCTCTGCCCCGTGAATGAAGCCGAAGAACGTCAGCACGGTCCCGGCCAGGGCAAATGCCGCGGCTTTCTCGAACGCCCGGTCGATGATGTAGACCGTGATGGCGCCCAGGATGATGCCGGCCAGCGTCGCGCCGCCGCCCAACACCTCCAGTCCGCTATACAGCACGCCGACCTGGGCCAGCTTGGCATGCCCCACGGCCGCCGCGTTGGTGCCCGCCGCGCCCAGGGCGTTGTCGATCTGCGTCTTACCCCAGGCCGCGAGCTGCGGCAGCAAGGCGAGCACGATGGCCGGAGCATGCCGGTGCGGCGATTCCTGGAAAGCCTGCGAGCCGATCAGCATGCCGATGTAAAGAAGTATGGGTAGGATCGCGACGACCGGGATCAGCGCGCTGATCACCGCGATGATGCCAAACCACGTCAGCACCAGCACGATGATGCCGGTCATGGCGGAATAGCCGATCCGCCCGCCCATCGCCTTCCAGCCCGGATGTCCAATGTAGACCGCGTTGATGAACGGATTGCCCATTAGACAGCCGATCAGGCTAATCACGCCATCCGCGGTCAGCACCCGGGTGGTGGGGAAGCTGTCGCCGGCGGCGGCGGCGCTTTCGACGTTATCCAGCGCCTCGATCAGGTCGTAGATGCCGAACGGGATGGCGGTGACCAGGATGACTCCGAGGTATTTGAAGCCGTCGAAGGTGTAATGAAACGCCGGCAGCGGCACCGAGAAGCCGAAGTTGGACACCGACCCGCCGAGCTTCGCCAGGCTCAGGTCGCCGTAGTTGAGGCCGAGTGCAGTCGATCCCCAGGCGATGACGGTGCCGACCGCGATCGCCACCAGGCCGCCGGGCACGCCGCCGAAGTATTTTACTCCGCCGAACCAGTTGGCCAGGATGACCGCGAAGCAGACCACGCCGATCACCGGCGTGGTAAACACCTGCGCCGCCGGACTCATCGAGATAAACGTGATCGAAATACCGGCCAGCGACCCAAGCAACGCCGCACGCGGGGTGATCTTCCGGATATATGGCCCGATGAAACCGCCGGCC
>DATAZJ010000363.1:0-15124 GCA_036272115.1 Rhodopila sp.
ACGCGACTATGTGGGCATGCTGCTGGCGCGCGCCTTTGTGGGATTCAGCTTCCTGTTCCTGGTCGCCGCAAGCGTGCTCTTCGGTTCGGCGGGGACGCTGCACGACCGGCGTGCGTGGGTGATGCTGGCGGTGTTTTTCGGATGCGCCGCGGCCATCACCGTCTGGCTCTGGTTCCGCGACAAGGCGCTGCTGGAACGGCGGGTGAAGGCGGGGCCAGGTTCGGAGTCCGATCCGATGCAGAACGCCGTCCAGTCGCTGGCCGGCCTCGTCTTCCTGGCGACGTTCGCCGTGCCGGGGCTCGACCGGCGCATGGGATGGTCAAACGCGCCCCTCGCCGTCTCACTCATTGGTGACGCGATGATCGCCATTGGCTTCCTGATCGTCTTCCTCACCTTCCGCGAGAATACCTTCACCGCCGGCACGATCGAGGTCGCCGAGGGCCAACATGTCATCGACAGCGGCCCCTACGCCGTCGTGCGCCACCCGATGTACGCCGGCGCGCTCGTCATGATCGCCGGGATCCCCCTGGCGCTTGGCTCATGGTGGGGCCTGGTCCCGGCTGCCCTGCTCGTCCCGGTCCTGGTGTGGCGACTGCTGCGCGAGGAGACCTTCCTCGCCGCAAACCTCCCCGGCTACGACGCCTATCGTAGCCGCGTGCGCGACCGGCTGGTGCCGATTGTCTGGTAGTCGCGGACAACGTCCATGAGCGGCGAGTGAATTGAACTGTTTCCGATGACCCTGTGCTAAGCTTTCGTTCTGGTTGATACCCCGAATCGTCGCGATGAAACTAAACACCAACCGGCACGTCACGATCGGCGTTCCCGATCCGCACCACGAACCGTGCTATCCTGCCCGTTGCACGGCGCACTCCCCGTTGCCCAACGCCGCCCGCAAGCCGATTATCCCTCCCAACAGAAAAGGGGGAGGCTGACGCATGGGGAATCTCAGACTGTCGATCGCGGTCGGCGACTACGACCGCATGCGGCCGCTCATGGACGGATTCGTCCAGATCGACGGCGTCGACCCCATCTTCATGCGCCTCACACCCGAAGAAATCTTCTTCCGCGCCATGCGCCAGGCCGAGTTCGACGTCTGCGAACTGTCGCTCAGCAGCTTCTCGGTGCGTGCCGCGCGCGGTGACAACCCCTATGTCGGCGTGCCGGTGTTTCCGTCCCGCGCGTTCCGTCACACCTCCATGTACATCCGCACCGATCGCGGCATCGGAAGGCCCGAAGACATGCGTGGCCGCCGTATCGGCGTGCCGGAATACCAGTTGACCGCGAACGTATGGGCTCGGGCGATCCTGGACGACGAACACGGGGTGAAGGCCTCCGACATCACCTGGGTGCGGGCCGGGTTGAACCAGGCCGGCCGGGTCGAGAAAGTCGCGCTGAACCTGTCCTCCGACATCCGCATCGAGGACGCCCCCGCCGACACCACCCTGTCGGCGATGCTGGCGCGCGGTGAGATCGACGGCGTCATCGCGCCGCGTGCGCCCGCCGGCTTCGGCACCGACCCCAATATCGGCTGGCTGTTCCCCGATCCCGTCGCCGCCGGCTGCGACTATTTCCGCCGCACCGGCATCTTTCCCATCATGCACCTGCTCGGCCTGCGCCGGACCATCGCCGAGCAGCATCCCTGGCTGCCGGGCGCGCTGTACAAGGCGTTCGAGACATCGAAGAATCTGGCGCTGGAACGGCTGGCCGACGATTCCGCCTCCAAGGCCACGTTGCCGTTCGTGGAGGTGCATGTGCTGCGGATGCGCGAACTCATGGGCCAGGATTACTGGCCGTATGGCGTCGCCCCGAACCGGCACACGCTGGAGACGTTCCTCCGTCACCACCACCGCCAGGGGATGTCCGATCGTTTGGTCGGCGTGGACGAACTGTTCCACCCGGCAACACTGGAGACGTTCAAGGTGTGAGGGCGGGGGAGGACGATGTGGCTGGCCGGCACGTTCTCACTGTCATGGCCGGGCGTGTGCCGGCCGTCTTCGCACCAGCCGGTGAAGCGCGGATAGCGGGACACGCCCGGCTATGACGGGGAGAGGGTGCCCGGCCGCCCACAGAGAGGATATCCGGCCACCCACAGAGAGTGTGCCCGGGCGACCACAGAGAGTGTGCCGGGCCACGAACAGCTTGTAGGTCGGGCCCCAGCAAAACCGTGACTGACCGCCCAATGGAGCCGCCCTCAAAGGAACCACGCCATGCCGGACACCCCGCCACCCGCCAGCATTGAACGTCCCGCCGGATTGCCCGCCGCCAGCAACACCTTGTTCGGCAGCGACGCCATCGCCGAGGCGCTGCGCGACCTGCGCATTCCGTTCATCGCGCTCAACCCCGGCGCCAGCTATCGCGGTTTGCACGACAGCCTGGTCAACCACCTCGGCAACGACGCGCCGCAAATGCTGCTGTGCCTGCATGAGGAACACGCGGTGGCGATCGCGCAGGGCTGGGCCAAGGTGACCGGCACGCCGATGCTGGTCGCGGTGCATTCCAATGTGGGGCTGTTCCACGCCACGATGGCGATCTTCAACGCGTGGTGCGACCGGATGCCGGTGATCGTCCTGGGTGCCACCGGCCCGATGGACGCCGCGCGCCGCCGCCCGTGGATCGAGTGGATCCACACCGCCCAGGACCAGGGCGCCATCGTCCGCAACTACGTCAAATGGGACGCCCAGCCCGCCTCCCCGGCCGCCGCCCGCGAAGCGCTGTTCCGAGCCGCCTGGATCGCCGGCACGGCGCCGATGGGGCCGGTGTATGTCAACCTCGACCTGGGTCTGCAGGAGGACGCGTTGACCGCACCGCTGCCACCCCTCGACCCGGCCCGCCTGATGCCGCCGGTCACCGCCGGCGCCCCGGAATCGCTGTTGACCGAGGCGCTCGGACTGCTGCGGGCAGCCGAACGTCCGGTCATCCTGATGGGCCGCGTCAGCCGCGACGAAACCGCCTGGACCGCTCGGGTGGCGCTGGCCGAGGCGTTGGGCGCGCGGGTCGTCACCGACCTGAAGGTCGGCGCGGCGTTCCCCACCGACCACCACCTGCACGCCGGCAGCCCCGGGGTCTTCCCGGCACAAGCGGCGTTGCAGGCCATCGCCGGGGCCGACGTGATCCTCAGCCTGGACTGGGTCGATCTTGGCGGCGCGTTGCGCACCGCCTGCGATGGCGCGCCGGCCGGCCGGGTGATCCAGGTCTCGCTCGATCATGTGCTGCACAATGGCTGGAGCATGGATCACCAGGCGCTGCCGCCGGTCGATCTGTTTATCGCCGCCGACCCGGACCAGGTTGCCGCCGCCATGCTGCAGCGGTTGGAACCGGCCGTCACGCAGCCCCAGGCGCCCTTGGCACCGCCGGATGCACCCGCCGCCGGTCCGATCGTCACACCGGCCCTGGCCGCGGCGTTGCGACTGGCGGCGGGCGACCGGACGGTGTCGCTGACGCATTTGCCGCTGTCATGGGACGCAGCATCGTGGCCATTCCGTCACCCGCTGGACTACCTCGGGTCGGATGGCGGCGGCGGGATTGGCGCCGGTCCAGGGATCTCGGTGGGGGCGGCCCTGGCCCTGCGCGGATCGGGGCGGCTGCCGGTCTGCGTCTGCGGCGACGGCGACTTCCTGATGGGTGCCACGGCGATATGGACCGCCGCGCATTACCGTATTCCCCTGCTGATCGTCGTCGCCAACAACCAGTCCTTCTTCAACGACGAGGTGCATCAGGAGCGAGTCGCCACCATGCGCAACCGCCCGATCGAGAACAAATGGATCGGCATGCGCATGACCGACCCCGACATCGACCTGGCCGCACTGGCCAGGGCACAAGGCGCCGAGGGCTTCGGTCCGATCCACGACGCCGCCGAGCTGCTTGCCATCTTCACCGCCGCCATTGCCGCGGTCGAGGCCGGCTCGGTCGCCGTGGTCGATGTCCGCGTGCGACCCGGCTACACGCCGGCCATGGCGTCCGCGCTGACCCGGACGTCCTGAAAACCCGACCCGAGGAGACAATCCGATGACGCCATCCCTGCCCGATCGCGCCGTTCTGGAAGAACTGGCGACGGCGAACCGCATCCTGTTTCAGCAAGGCGTGGTCGACGGCTTCGGCCATGTCAGCATGCGGCACCCCGACCATCCCGATCACTTCCTGCTGGCCCGCAGCATGGCCCCGGCGATGGTGACCGCCGACGACATCATGCTGTTCGGTCCGGACAGCGAACCCTCCGGCGGCGATCCGCGCCGTCCCTACCTGGAACGCTTCATCCATGGCGAGATCTACCGCATCCGCCCCGATGTGGCGGCGGTGGTGCACAGCCACTCACCCTCCGTCGTACCGTTCAGCATCGTCCCCACCGTCACACTACGCCCGGTGTTCCACATGAGCGGGTTTCTGGGACAAGGCGCGCCGGTGTTCGAAATCCGCTGCTGTGCCGGCGACAGCAGCGACATGCTGATCCGCGACCGGACGCTGGGCGCCGCGCTGGCCGCGTCCCTTGGCCCGGAATCCGCGGTCCTGATGCGCGGCCACGGCTCCACCGTTGTCGGCCAGACGTTGCGACAGGCGGTGTTCCGAGCGGTCTACACCGAGGTGAATGCCCGCCTTCAGGGCGACGCCTTGCGGCTGGGAGAACCCACCTATCTGTCGCCCGGCGAAGCAGCGGCCTCCACCGAGACCAATAACGGGCAGCTCAATCGGTCATGGGACATGTGGGCGGCGCAGGTCGCGGAATCGCGAGCCTGACTCACCGGACCAGGGCGGCCCCATCTTCATCAATCGTTAAGACATTACCGGTATTCAACAAGCACCATAGACCGGCTCGGTCGCGGCATTGGACATGGTCAAATGAGTGACGTCTCCTGAACGAACTGGTCAAACGCTCCGCCATCGAATTGGCCGAAGCACTCCGCCGCCATGCCTGGTTCCGTGAATCGCGTCCGGGCGGCCGGCGGGCGGTGCTGCTCGATTGCGACCTTTCCGGCGTCGACCTCGGCGGACAGGATTTGTCGCACGCCAACCTGACCGGGTCGTCCTTCATCGGCGCCAACCTCGGCGGGTGCCGGCTGGATTCGGCCACCGTCTTCGGCTGCGACTTCCGGCGCGCGAACCTGAATGATGCCAGCCTCAGCCGGGCCGATCTGCGCGGCTGCAATTTCGGCGGCGCGATGCTGGTCGGCGCCAATCTCTTCGAGGCCGACATGCGCGAGGGCGGACAGATCGCCCGGGACCGATCGGGGGAGTTCCGAGCGCGCGGCGCAAATGACGTGGACGCTACTTCCGGCCGTACCACCTTTTTCGGCGCCAACCTGACCAATGCCAGCCTCTCCGGCGCGTTCGCGGTCAAAACCGACTTTTCCGACGCGCTTATGCGTGACTGCCGGTTGACCCGAGCCCATCTTCGGGGCGCGAATTTCTCCGGCTGCGATCTGGATGGGGCGGATTTCGGCCAGGCCGATACCCGCGACACCTGCTTCCAGGGTGCCAGCCTGTCAGGGACAAACTTCACGTTCGCCAACGTCGCCGGCGCCGACATGAAGGATGCGCTCTCGGACAAGCCGCATGGCAAGCTGCTCAGCACCCTGGGTGTCAGTGTCGAAGACCTGCTCGCCGGGCATGTGCAGTTCATCGAGACCAACGGGACGCGGGGCCAACTGCTCGACCTGAGCGGCTTCGACCTGCGCGGCAGCCAGGCGTTCGCCGGTGCCTGTCTCACCTTGGCTCGGGCCGCGAACGCCGTATTCTGCGGCGTGGACCTGACGCGGGCCGCGTTGCAGGCGGCCAAATGCCAGCAGAGCGATTTCCGCAAAAGCCGGCTGGACGGGGCCGATATGCGCGGCATTTGCCTGGCCGGCGCCCGGCTCGACAGCGCTTCCATGCGCAAGGCCGACCTGCGCGCTCTACGGATCGGTTCCGGAGCGCAGATGCGCGCGGATCTGTCCAACGCCCGGCTTCGCCACGCCGATCTGCGCGGCGCCATGCTGACGGATGTCAGTTTCGTGGGCGCCGATCTTTCATTCACCGACCTGACCGGCGCCACGCTGACCGGCGCTGACTTCACGGACGCCAGGCTGGTCGCCAGCAAGATGTCAGGCGAGCAGATGGCCATCGTCGGGGGCCTGGGCGCTATCATCGCGGCCTGAATTTCTCCATCCTGTGCATAAATTTAATGCCGAGCGAATAGATTATCGTCAGGCACGCATAGGTCCATCTTTTCATCCGAAATGGTGGTCAGGTCATCTGACCGGAGATGGAGGCTTTCGATGAAGACCTTGATTCGCGCCGCCTTCGCAGTTGTCAGCCTCGGCGTCGCCGTGGCGAATGGCCAGACGCCGGCGTATCACGCCCCGGCGCATAATTATTACCAGAACAACTGGATGGCCAACTGATTAGCTGCCTAGCGAACCAGACCGAGCGCCCGTCCCAGGCGAACAAGTTGCGCCTTGATCACCGCCCACAGCACATTGCCGGCTGACAAGGGAACCGGCATGGGCGGTGACTCGGTCAACGGTACTTCGTCCTGGGCGAATTCCGCCGCCGCGCGTTTTGCGAAATCCGCCATGACGACGTTGGCGACCGCCACGCCGCCGGTACGGGCGAAGTCCGCCAGCACACCGCCGAGTTCGGCATCGGAGACGATATCCACCATCGTCGTCGGGACGGATGCGGTTGGATCGCTCCGCAACGAGAAGCCGACTTTCACGCCAATACGAGCGGCTCGCATGTCGGCGGAGCCGCGGCCGTGCAGGGAGCCGGTGAGGGCGTCGAAGTCGAACGCCGTGGTCACGCGGCCTTTGAAGTTGATCTTCTTGGGTCCGAATGCCACGACCATCGCGCCCGGCCACGACCCGTCCTCGGCCTGAGGTTCCAGCATCGCGCCCGGCATGCAGCGCGCCATGCGAGGCACGTCCGCGAAACGGCGGATGACGTCCCCGGGCCGGCCGGGGACGCTGAACGATCCTTCGAAATGCATTACGCGACCGGCCGCAGCAGCGGTGCTTTGCTTTCGGTTCCGAAATGCACTTTCGCATACGGGTCCGTCGGCGTGGTCGGTGAGACCCGCGCGTCGATGAGGTACAATCCGCCCTTGCGCAGGCCTTCGGCAACGGCACCGCCGATCTCCGACGCGGTGGACAATTTCACGCCGTCGCCGCCGAATGCTTTCGCCAGGGCGACAAAATCCGGCGATTCCCACTGTGCCAGTTTCTCGTCGAAGCCTTTCGCCACCAGTTTATGCACTTCGGCGCCATAGCCGGCATCGTTCCAGACGATCAGCACCATCTGCATCTTGTGGCGAACGATGGTTTCCAGTTCCTGCAGGTTGAACATCAGGCTGCCGTCACCTTCGACCGCGACATGCGGACGGCCGGGATTGCCCGCGCCGGTGCCGATCGCCACGCCGATCCCTTGTCCCACGGCGCCGAAGTTGTACGAGTATTGAATCTCCGCCCCTTCAGGCAACGGCATGTACATGCCGATCCAGGAGAAGAAGTGTCCCGCGCCGCAGGTCAGCAACAAGCCTTTCGGCAGTCCAGCGCCAAGATGTCCGGCCAGCGCCCGCGGATCGATGCCATCCGCGGGCGGATCGAACCGATGCGCCGGCGCATCCAGGATCGACTTTGTGGCGGCGGTGCGCAGCCCGGTCTTGCGGACCTGGCGTGCGGCCAGGGCTTCATTGATCGCGGCAACGGATTTGCGGCCATCGCCCTGCACGTACAAACCCGGAATGACGCCGATTTCTTCCGGCGCCGCCTTGATGTCGATGCGCGCGACCTCGGCCGACGGAAACAGCAGCCCGCCTTCGGTGGTGTAGTAGCCAAGTTCCGCCCCGACCCCCAGGACGAAGTCGGCTTCCGCCAGCAGATGCTCCGACGGTGCCGAGGCAAACGCGCCAGCGATCCCGATGTCCCACGGATGTCCGGCGAAATACCCCTTGCCCTGCAACGACGTCGCAAGCAGTGCCCCGACCCGGTCGGCCAGTTCGACGATTGCATCTTTCGCGCCCGACGCTCTTGCACCCCGTCCGGCGATGATCACCGGCCGTTCCGCCGCGATCAGTTTGTCGACAACCGCCTGCAGCGCCTCCGAACTGGGTGTTTCCATGCGAGGCGGCAGAAAATCGGTGGATGGGCGATAGTCGTAGTCCCAGTCGATCTCGTCCTCCTGCAGGTCCATCGGCAAATTCAGCACGATCGGCACGCGATGGACCCTCGCCGCGTAGAACGCCTCGGCGATTTCCTCGGCCATGTTGTCCAGACTTGTTACGGTATGAAACCGAGCATAGCTGGCTTCGACGAAGCGGCGCTGGTCCATGGACTGGGTCTTGTTCTTAGCACCCGGCTTAATTTCGCCAGCGATCAGCACGACCGGGGTGCGCCCGCGATAGGCCGCGATCAGCGATGTGCCGCATTGGGTCAGGCCAGGGCCGCAGGTGACCATCGCCACACCGACCTTGCCGGTGGTGCGGGCGTAGCCGTCGGCCATGGACACCGCCATGGATTCATGCCGGGCGTTGTAGGCCTTGATGGACTTGTCGCGGCACAAGGCGCCCCACAGCCACATGTTGCCGTCACCCATCAGACCAAAAAAATCAGTCATGCCCTCGGCTTTGAGGGATTGGGCGATCGCTTCGTATGCTTTCATGGTGGTTCTTCCCGGTCGTTCGTGCGTGTCGTAGCCCATCATGCCGCGATGGCCGGATACGCACAAATCGGCGCGTCCATTGACCCGTGCGGATGCCCGGAATAGGGTTTTCTGAAGCAAAATTCCTAGGGGAAAACAATGTCTGACAGTCGCGCGGAACAACCCGGGCGCAAACGGTACATCGTCTACGGTCTGTTGTTCACGATGACGTTGATCAACTATTTCGACCGGACGGTGCTGTCCATTGCCATGCCGATACTGGTTCTGCAATTCGGGCTGTCCCCTATCGCTGTCGGGTATCTGTTGTCGGCTTTCATCTGGTCGTACGCGCCGTGCCAATTGCCCGCGGGCATGGTCCTCGATCAGTGGGGCACACGCAAAACGGCGGCGCGCTGCATCGGCTTCTGGTCGGCCGCAACGGCACTGACTGGCGCGGCTACCAGCTTTCCCTTCGTGTTCATTACGCGGCTGCTGCTGGGCATTGGTGAATCCCCGACCTTCCCGTTGGCCGCGCGCGCCATCCGCGAATGGGCCCCGGTGAAGGAGCGCGCCCTGGCGTTCTCGATTTCCGGCTCCGGCCCGGCATTCGGCACCGCGATTTCGGCGATCACCATCGCCTGGCTCGTCAGTACCATCGGCTGGCGCCTCGCCTTTGTCTTCTCCGGAGCGCTCGGTTTTCTCTGGGTCATCGTCTGGCTGGTGGTCTACCGCGACCCCGAACAGGCATCGTGGTTGCAGCCGGCCGAACGGCGGATGATCCTGGCGGAACGTTCACCGGGAGGTACCAGCGATACCGGCGGAATGAAACTGAAGGAACTTCTCAGCTACCAGACCATGTGGGGCCTGTTCCTGGTGCAGGGCTGCGTGAACTACACGCAATACTTGTTCCTGACCTGGCTGCCGACCTACCTCGTCCAAAGCCGGGGCCTCAACATCATGCATTCCGGCCTGCAAACCGGCATCTGCTATTTTGGCGCCATGGTGCTGACGATCTGCATGGGACGGCTATGCGACTACCTGCTGACGCCCGAGGCGATCAAAGCGGGGAAAAGACGGTACGCGGTGGTGATATTGGCGTTCGGCGCGGCGGTCATGATACTGGCACCCTACACGCAGTCCGAGACGATGCTGCTGGTGGAACTCACCTTCTCCCTCGCCTGCGTGCAAAGCGTGTTCGTCAACACCTATTCGCTGACCAACGACCTGCTGCATGCCGGCAAAAGCATCGGTACAGCGGTCGGCTGGATCCAGTTGGGCGGCAACATCTTCGGCCTCGCGGCGCCCATTGCGACCGGCTACATCGTTGCCGAGACCGGCAGTTTCACCAGTGCCTTCCTGCTCGCCGGCGCGCTGCTGATCATCGGCGGCGTCATCACTTTGACGATGACCCGCCGCCCGGTGGGTCTGCCTGCGCCGGCGCCGGCCTATGCCGGCTAACGCAACAAAGAGGACGCGATCATGAAGGTCGGCCTGTTCGTGCCGCTGGAATGGGAGGCCGCCAATGATGACGGCCTCCACATCCCGAATATGCTGGAGCAGGTGCAGACCGCCAGAGACGCGGGCTTTTCCTCCCTCTGGCTGCCGCAGCATTTCGTCAGCGGTCCGCATATGCGGCAGCTTTCGACATCGCCGATCCTGGGCCTGCTGGCTGGAATCGCCCCCGGCCTGTCGCTTGGCACCGGCGTGATCCTGCTGCCGATGCTCAACCCGGTCCTGCTGGCCGAGGAAGCCGCAACGATCGACCATCTGACCGGCGGGAATTTCACCCTCGGCGTCGGGCTGGGCTATCGCGAAGCCGAGTTTCAGGCCTTTGGCGTCGAACGCCGGTCCCGCGTGCCGCGCTTTCGCGAATACATCGAAGTCATGCGGCGATTGTGGACGGAAGAACGGGTCACCTTCCACGGTAAATACCTTCACTTCGACG
Source organism: Rhodopila sp. (assembly GCA_036272115.1). Taxonomy (GTDB): domain Bacteria; phylum Pseudomonadota; class Alphaproteobacteria; order Acetobacterales; family Acetobacteraceae; genus Rhodopila. Next base: position 10,553 of record DATAZJ010000363.1, read on the forward strand.
ATATCGGCCTGAGTCTTCGGCCGAAGAACCCGGCCGGCATTCCGATCTGGGTCGGCAGTGCCGTCGACGACGGCGTGAAGCGCGCCGCCGAGATCGGTGATTCCTGGATCTGCGCCGGCGCGATGAGCCGCGACGATCTTCGGCGCTGGTGGGCGATGTTCCACGAAACGCGCGGCGCGCTTGGGAAATCACTGGATTATCCAAGGCAGATCGCGCGCGAATGTTTTTGCGGTTCCGACATGAAAACCGCCATCGCACTGGCCGCTGGTCCCCTGTCGGCGAAATATGCCCGTTACGCCGGCAACGGCTGGGGCTCGTTCGATCCGTCCCAAGGCGAGGCGGCATTCACCGAATTCGCGCGTGATCGTTTCGTTGTCGGTGACGAGGCATTCGTGCGCGACGAACTGCAACGCTATCGCGACGAGCAGGGCGCCACCGAATTCCGCTTCCGCATGGCGTGGCCTGGCGTGCCGCAGCAGGATGTTCTCGCGAGCATTCGCCGGGTTGGCCGCCTCGCCGCCGATCTTTGAGGAGGAAACAATGGACCTCACCCTTTCCGAACCTTATCGGCTTTTGCAAGCTGAAATCCGCGAATTCATCCGTCAGCACGGCGACAAGTCGCCCAAGGTCGGCGGCGGACGTAAACGACCCGACCAGAAGGCGCTGGACTGGCAGAAGCGCCTGGTGGAGCACGGTTACGCCGGCCGAACCATCCCCAAGGAATACGGCGGCTTCGGTGCCACCCCCGACGTGATGGCCGCCGCCGTCATCGCCGGCGAATTCGCCCGAACCAATGTTTATGCCGGGCTGACCAACCAGGGCATCTCCATGCTGGTGCCAACCCTGCTGGAACTCGGCACCGAGGAGCAGAAGCGTCAATACGTCGCGCCGACCATCCGGGGCGACATCATCTGGTGCCAGGGCTACTCCGAACCCAACAACGGCAGCGATCTGGCGAACGCCCAGACCAAGGCGGAACTGAAAGACGGGCACTGGATCGTCAACGGCCAGAAGATCTGGACCAGTTCCGCCCATTACGCCGACATGATGTTCCTGTTGTGCCGCACCGAACCCGACAAGTCGAAGCATGACGGCCTGTCCTACCTGCTGCTGTCGATGAAATCCCCCGGCCTGGACGCCCGCCCGCTGAAAACCATGACCGGCCGCAACGAATTCAACGAAGTCTTCTTCACCGACGTCAAAGTCCCCGAATCCCAGATCGTCCTTGGCCGCGGCAAGGGTTGGTACGTTGCCAACGTAACACTCAAGCACGAACGCCTGATGATCGGCGACGCCGGGAAAATGACTGCCCGCTTCGAACAACTGATTTCCCTGTTGCAGACTTCGGAAATCGACGGCACCAAGCTGATCGCCATGCCCGAATATCGTGATCGTCTGCTGCGCCTGCAAGGTGAGGTGATGGCCTGGAAAGCCCACAACCTGCGCCTGCTCACCGAAGCCGCCCAGGGCGTCGATTCCGGCGTCAAGCGCATGATCATCAAATATGGCGGCACCATGCTGGGCTTTCGCCTGTCATCACTCGCGGTCGACGCCCTGGGTTCCGCCGGCCTGCCGTACGAATCCCTCGGTGAGGATGCGGAGGACGACGACGCAACGACCTGGAACATCGACTACATGTACGATGTCGGCCTGATGATCGGTGGCGGGTCCACCAACATCCAGAAGAACATCATTGGCGAACGCGGCCTGGATCTGCCGCGCGAACCGAAAGCGGCGGGAAGGGCGTAACGATGGACTTCGGCCTTACCCTCGAACAACGCCAGTTCGACGACTCCCTGCGCGCGTTCCTGACCGATCGTCTGCCGATGGAGCGCCTGCGTGCCCTTGCCGAATCCGGCACCGGCTATGACGAAACCTTGTGGCAGAATCTTACGGAACTCGGCCTGCACGGTCTTCTGGTGCCGGAACGGTTTGGCGGCGCCGGCCTGGGTATCCTCGACGCCGCGCTGGCCGCCGAGGCACTCGGGAACGCCGCGGCGCCCCTGCCCTACCTGGGCAGCATCGCGATGGCGACGTTGGGCTTCATCAACAGCGCCAGCGAATCCCAGCAGAACGAATACCTGCCGATGATCGCCGCGGGGGAATGCCGCTTCGCCGTCGCTTTCCCCAGCCTTGCGGGCCAGGCGGGGAACTCATCCGTCCGATACGCCGGCGGCCGTCTGTCAGGCCGCGTCGCCGGCGTCGCCGATGCTGGCGCGGCCACGCATTTCCTCGTCTATTTGCCCGACGGCCACGCCGTCGTCGTGCCGGCCAACGCCCCGAACGTCTCCACCCACTTCCATCGCAGCATCGACCGCACCCGGCCGATCGTGGACGTCACCTTCGACGGCAGTCCGGCCGAACGTCTGGATGCGGCCAATGCCCCCCTGGCCGCCGCGCATCGCGTGCTGGATGCCGGCCGGGTGATCGTCGCCGCCGATACGTTGGGCGCGGCCCAGCATATGCTCGACGCCGCTGTGGCCTTCGCCAAGGAACGCGTCCAGTTCGGCCGTGTCATCGGCAGCTTCCAGGGCCTGAAATACACGCTGGCCGAATGCGTCACCGCGCTGGAACCTTGTCGCGGCATGATGTGGTATGCCGCCTACGCCCAGGATTCTCTTCCGGACGAGGCCAGGCTGACCGCCTGCCACGCCAAGGCCCATCTCGGCGACGTGGCCCGTGATGTCGCCCGCCTGACCACCGAGGTCCATGGCGGCATGGGCTTCACCGACCTGCTCGGCCTGCACTATTGGTTCAAGCGCATCAGCTTCAACCGCCAGATCCTGGGTGGCCCCGAACGCTGCCGGGAGGAGGCCGCCGAACTGCAAGGCTGGAAGCCGAGCGCCTGAGTTAAGCTGTATCGTCGTCCGCCGGGTCGGTCTATACGACCGTCCGGTCACGAACACGGACGCCAGCATGAGCACCACGACCCACGGCAGCAACAAGATCCCCGCCACCCTGATCCCCGGCGACGGCATTGGGCCGGAGATCGTGGACGCCGTTATCCAGGTCCTCGATGCCCTGGGTGCCCCGTTCGCATGGGATCGTCAGCAGGGCGGCATGGCTGGCATCGCCTCTGGCGGCGATCCGCTGCCGGCGGCCACGCTGGACAGCATCCGCCGCAATAAACTGGCGCTGAAAGGCCCGCTGACCACCCCGATCGGCGGCGGCTTCCGCTCCGTCAACGTTCGCCTGCGGGAGGAATTCCAGCTCTACGCCAATCTCCGCCCCGCCCGCACGTTGGTTCCCGGCGGCCGCTTCGACAACATCGACCTGATCCTGGTGCGTGAGAACCTGGAAGGCCTGTATGTCGCCTTCGAGCATTACATCCCCGTTGGCGATGATCCGCATGCCGTGGCGATCTCTTCCGGCGTGAACACCGCGGAAGGGTCCCGCCGCATCGTCCGCTACGCTTTCGAACATGCCCTGAAGCAAGGCCGGAAGAAGGTCACGCTGGTGCACAAGGCCAACGTGCTGAAGGCGTTGACCGGCGTGTTCCTGGAAGCCGGCCGTCACGTCGCCAAGGATTATGAAGGCCGCATCGCCTTCGACGACCGGATCGTCGATGCCTGCGCCATGCAGCTTGTGCTGAACCCCTGGCAGTTCGACGTCATTGTAACGACGAACCTGTTCGGCGACATCTTGTCCGACCTGATCGCCGGCCTGGTGGGCGGGCTGGGAGCCGCCCCCGGCGCCAATATCGGCAAAGAAACCGCGATCTTCGAGGCTGTTCACGGCTCCGCCCCCGACATCGCCGGCAAGGGCATCGCCAACCCGACCGCATTGCTGCTGGCCGCCGGCCTGATGCTGGACCATGTCGGCCTGACCGACCACGCCAAGCAGTTGCGCAAGGCAATCGACCAGGTGCTGAATCAGGATAACATCCGTACCGGCGATCTGGGCGGAAAGACCTCCACCGGCGACTTTGCCAAGGCCCTGGCGCAGCGGGTCGCGTCGGGTCTCTGACCGGTCAGGGCGTCTCTGCCCGGCCAACTGGCCGGCCATCCTCCATTCGAACCCGTATCGCAAAATCGTACCGGTCGATGTCGAGCGCGATCTCCACGTCCTGCCAATGCAGATGCGGACGCCCCGGATCGTTGAAGCGCGCGATTTCGCCACCCGCCAAAATCAATTGCCGGACCGCCTCGGGGTTGCCCGGCCGCCCTTCCAGCAGATTGCGCAGGTGCAGAGCGCACAGTTCGTCCTCATCCGTCCGCGCGATCCCGCTGTCGCCCATCGCGACCAATGCGACACGTTCTGGTCCTGAAGAAGCCAAAGCCGCGGCGGTCGCTGTCGCGGTGACCAGGGATGCGGCGTAAAGACGATCGGCGCCCGCCGCAGCGACGATTCCCTGTGTGCCCGCGCTGGTCCGCTGAATGATCGTTTTTCCGCCAAGGTCCACCCCTGCCACTTCGAACGGCGAGTTCCCGAAATCGAACCCATCCGGTTTGCGGCCTCGCACTTCCCCCATGCAAACCTGTCCCACCCCGCCGTCGCGCAATGCGAACGCCTCCTCGATCGTGCCCACCATCACGATCCGCGAGGCGCCATTGGCAGGCGCCACCGCAGCGG
>DATAZJ010000364.1:0-1669 GCA_036272115.1 Rhodopila sp.
TCGTGGCAATACCGCCAGGCCGGCGCGCAGGAGGTTCTTACCGTAGCGCCGGAACGCTGGGCTCTGCAGCGCGAACTGTCCGGCGAACCTGAGCCCCCACTGCCCGTGCTACTGGCCCGCATGGACCAGGTCGATTTGGTGCTGATCGAGGGGTTCAAACGCGAGGCCCATCCGAAAATCGAAATACATCGTGTGGCCAACGGAAAACCGCCGCTGCACCCCGACGATCCGACCATCCTGGCAGTGGTTTCCGACGCTGCGTTCCCCGGCCTGGCGCTGCCGTTGCTGCATCTCGATGACATTGCCGCCGTGGCCGACATCGTGCAGTCGTGCGCCCGCGCGATGAACGAGATAGACTGGTGCTGACACTCGCTGAGTGACAGGGACGCGGATGGCACAACTCTCAGACGACTGCTTTGCCTTTGGCGGTGAGCTGCTCACGGTGGCCGCAGCTTTGCGCGCCATCGGTACTGTCACCTGCGCGGCGACTGCCGAACGCGTGAAGCTGGATGCTGCCGATGGCCGTGTGCTCGCCGAGGACCTCGTCGCTCCCGTCGATTTGCCGCCGTTCGCCAACGCCGCCGTCGATGGCTATGCCGTGCATCTGGCCGATGTGGGCGATGCCGCGGCGCTTCCCGTGGACGGGCGCCTTGCCGCCGGCGCGCCAAATGCCGCACCGCTGCGGCCCGCCACAGCGCGCCGCATTTTCACCGGTGCCGCATTGCCGGCGGGCGCGGACACGATCTTCATGCAGGAGGATGTGCGCCTGGACGACGAGGGCCGGGTTCACCTGCCGGGAGGTCTGAAGCGAGGCGCCAACACCCGCCCAAAAGGCGAGGATATAGTCGCAGGGGCCCTTGCATTGCGACAAGGGCAGCTCCTGCGCCCGCAACATTTGGCCCTCGCGGCCGCGCTGGGATTTCGCGAACTGGCGGTGCGGACGCCGATCCGCCTCGCGTTGTTCTCCACCGGCGACGAACTCGTTGAGCCCGGTCAGCCGGCTGGAGCCAGCCAACGCTACGACTCGAACCGCGTTCTGCTGGCGGCACTGGCGCGCCGCGCCGGTGCGGTGGTCACCGACCTTGGCATTCTTCCGGATCGGCGCGGCACGATCGCCACCGCGTTGGCCGAGGCCGCGCGCCACCACGATCTGATCCTGACCTCCGGCGGGGTTTCCGTTGGCGAGGAGGATCACGTCCGCTTGGCGGTCGAGGCAAATGGCCGGCTGACGTTCTGGCGATTGGCGATCAAGCCGGGCCGGCCGGTGGCAATGGGGGAGGTCGCCGGCACACCGTTCGTTGGGCTGCCCGGCAATCCGGTCGCGGCCTTCATCACCTTCGTGCACATTGCACGCCCTTTGATCAGGGCCCTGGCGGGCGCCCAGGTCGAACCTCCGGCGCGATTTCCCGTGCGCGCGGCATTCAGCTACCGCAAAAAGACCGGCCGCCGCGAGTATGTGCGAGTCCGCATCGAACCTGGCGATGACGGCTGGCTGACCGCACACAAGCACCCGGTCGAGGGTGCCGGCATCCTGACCTCGCTGACCGAGACTGCCGGTCTTGTGGAGTTGCCCGAGCCGGTCACACGCGTCGCACCCGGCGACACCGTGCTCTATTTGCCGTACGAACTCCTGCTGTAGCCGGTCAGAGTTCGGGCCAGGTTCGCACCA
>DATAZJ010000365.1:0-12534 GCA_036272115.1 Rhodopila sp.
AATGATGCCGAGAAAACCCACAACAACACTCAAGAACACACAATAACAATACACAACAAAAATCCCAAATATTAAAAGGCCCGGACGCAGCGAACTCCGACCCATGCTTGGCGGTGAATCGCAATCCGCCCCAGCTTGGCGTCAGGACATGGAAGGTGTCCAGACCAACCGCGATCCCGGTGCCGACATGGTGTCCCCGCTCGCAACATCCGCGCAGGTAGAGTCACCGGAGGGGTGAATCATGCGATCAAACAAAGACCCGGAGCGATTTCGTGCGCCATCGCGAACGCCAGCCGCTGTGGCGACGGTCGGCAGCCCGGGCACGCACCGGATCGCCACCTGGATCGCCCGCCGTCGTTGTGATCCAGTCGCGCCTGCCTTCCGTAACGAGGTTCATGCATGCAACAGCCGCCACGCTCCGGACCCACCAGACCCGCGATCCCCCCGGAGACTGGGGCAAGGTGCTGCCGTTTGCCCGCCGGATGGCCGCAGGAGGAATGACCCAGGCTCCCTCAACGTCCGACGCGCCGGATCATGCCGCCCAGATACGGGCCATTGCCCTGCACGGTGACCGGGCGGCTTTCGCCGGCCTGTTCGCCTCGTTCGGCCCGCGCGTCAAAGCCTGGATGATGCGGGCGGGTTCCAATCCCACCGCCGCCGAGGAACTCGCCCAGGAAACCATGCTGGTGGTCTGGCAGAAGGCCCGCCTGTTCGATCCGACGCGGGCCGGCGCCTCGACCTGGATCTTTACCATCGCCCGCAACCTGCGGATCGACGCATTGCGCCGCGAACGTCATCCCAGCGAGCTGATGGAAGACCCGGCCGGCCAGCCGGACGCCCCGATGCAGGCTGATCGCGTCCTCGTCCTGTCGCAGCAGGAAACCCGCATCCGCGCCGCGCTGACCCTGCTGCCGCCGGAACAGGCGGACGTGATCCGCAAGGCGTTCTTCGAGGACAAGGTGCATGCCGAAATCGAGAAGGAGCTTGGGATTCCCCTGGGAACCGTGAAATCTCGCCTGCGTCTCGCGATCAACCGCCTGCGTTCGGTGCTGGGAGACCTCGGATGATCCATCATCACCCCACCGAAACCACATTGGCGGCTTACGCAGCCGGCACGCTGCCGGAGGCACTGGCCATCGTGACCGCGACCCATCTAGGCCAATGCGCGGCCTGCCGGCGGTCGCTGGAAACGCTGGAGGCCACCGGCGGCGCCTTGCTGGACGAACTGGCGCCGGTGCCGATGTCCGGCGACGCGCTGGAACGCCTGCTGCGCCGAACGGATGAGCCCCCCCCGCCGCCGCTGCCGATCCTGAATCCGCAACTGCCCGCCCCGCTGAACCGGGTATCCCTGGGCCGCTGGTGGCCGGTCGGGTTCGGCATGCGCTACCGTCCCTTGCGCACCGTCGGCGCCGCCTGGGGCGGCCTGCTGCTCGCCGCTCCCAACCGGTCGCTCCCGAGTCATGGACATGCCGGCCGGGAACTGACCTGCATCCTGTCCGGCAGCTTCGCCGACGCCGGCGGCGTCTACGAGGCCGGCGATCTGTCCGAACCGGCTGCCGATCACGATCAGCCGCCAGTGGTGATCGGTTCGGAACCCTGCCTCTGCATCATCGCTTCAGAAGGCATGCGACTGCGTGGATTGCTTGGTCTGGCACAGCGCATGATCGGACAATGAGGCGTTGATGATGCGTCGGCTCTCGGGGATCGCGATTTTGGCCATGTTGTCCGCCTGTTCCCCGGTTACAATTCTGAACGCCCTGGCGCCCAAGGCCGGCATCACCGAGACGCAGAACGTCCGCTATGCGCCAGGCAACCGCCATGAACTGGATATCTACGCGCCCAGTGGAGAAAAACCGGCGCCCGTCGTCGTGTTCATCTACGGCGGCGGCTGGAAGGACGGCAACAAAGCCGAATACCGCTTCGTCGCGGCCGCGCTTGCGGCACGGGGTTTCCTGACCGTGGTGCCGGACTACCGGCTGTTTCCACAGGTGCGGTTTCCCGCGTTTCTTCAGGACAACGCCGCGGCGGTCGCCTGGACCAAGGCCAATATCGGACGCTACGGAGGTGAACCGAACAGGATTTTCCTCATGGGGCACTCGGCCGGTGCCTACAACGTCGCCATGCTCACGCTCGACAAGCAATGGCTTGCCGCCGTCGGCCTCGACCCGGACCGCGACATCGCCGGCACGATCGGGCTGGCCGGCCCCTACGACTTCCTGCCGCTGCACGATCCCGAACTGGAGGACATCTTCGCCCCCGCCGGCGATCTGCGCCTCAGCCAGCCGATCACCTTCGCTCGCGGCAACGCGCCGCCGATGTTCCTGGCCGCCGGCACCGCCGACACGACGGTACTGCCGCGCAACACCGAACATCTGGCAGCCGCGATCCGCCGCGATGGCGGCGTGGTGGAGGAACGGCTCTATCCCGGCGTCAATCACACCAAGATCATCGGTGCGATGTCCGGCGTGCTGCATTGGCTGGCGCCGTCCATGGCGGATGTGACAGCGTTTCTGAACCGGTACGTTGGCCGGACGTCCGCGGATCGCGGGCCGGTCCAACAATGATGCGGCGGGGTTGGCACCAGGCGGCCACCGGCCCGCTCAATCCTGCGCGAACTCCCCGGATTTGCCGCCGGCCTTGTGGGTCACCCGCAGTCCCTCGATCCGCATCGACCGGTCCACTGCCTTGCACATATCGTAGACCGTCAGCGCCGCGACGCTGGCGGCTGTCAGGGCCTCCATCTCCACCCCCGTCTGCCCGGTCGTGCGCACCGTCGCGGCGATTTCCACCGCGTTCGCCGCCGTATCGGTCTCCAGGTCGACTTTCACCGACGTGATCGGCAGCGGGTGGCACAACGGGATCAGGTCGGCCGTCCGTTTCGCCCCCATGATCCCGGCCAGCCTGGCCACGCCCAGCACATCGCCCTTTTTCGCGCTGCCCTGCTGGATCATCGCCAGCGTTCCCGCCGCCATCATAACCCGGACCCTGGCCGTCGCCGTCCGCGCCGTCACCGGCTTGTCGGACACGTCGACCATGGCCGCATTGCCGGCCTGATCGAAATGCGTCAGTCCGCTCATGCCTCGGCGCCGGCGACCGGCGGCCGATCGCCCAGCAGCGCCCGCACGGCGGCGGACACGTCGTCCTGCCGCATCAGGCTCTCACCCACCAGGTAGCAATTCGGCCCCACCGCCGCCAACCGGCGCAAATCGGCGGTGTGGCGGATGCCGCTTTCCGCGATCAGGAACCGGTCCGGCGGCACCAGCGGCGCCAGTTCCTCGGTCACCGCCAGATCGGTGATCAAGGTCTTCAGGTTGCGGTTGTTGATCCCGATCAGCGACGTCTCCAGCAGCAGCGCCCGGTCCAACTCCTCCCGATCATGCACCTCGACCAGGACATCCAGGTCGAGGCTCATCGCGACCTGCTCCATCTCCCGCGCCTGGGCATCGGTCAGCGCCGCCATGATCAGCAGGATGCAATCCGCCCCCATCGCTCGGCTTTCATAGACCTGCCACGGATCGAGCATGAAATCCTTCCGCAGCACCGGCAGTTTCACCGCGGCCCGAGCGGCTTTCAGATGCTCGGGATCGCCTTGGAAATGCACCCGCTCCGTCAACACCGACAGACAGGTCGCGCCGCCGGCCTCGTACGCCCGAGCCAGCGCCGCCGGGTCGAAGTCCGGCCGGATCAGCCCGCCCGAGGGCGACGCCTTCTTGATCTCGGTGATCAACCCGTAATGGCCGGACGTCGCCGCCTGCTTCAGTGCATAGCCAAAGCCACGCGGCGGATCATGCCGGGCGACGATCTCGGACCGCAGGGCGTCGATCCCACGCGCCGCCTTGCGCATCGCAATGTCCGCGCGAACGTCGAGGCTGATGCGAGCCAGTACATCCGGCATCGCGCTTTGATCATCTGCCATCGGGCTTCCCTAGGACACAGTGACGGCGCTGACCCGCCGCAAGGTCTCTAACGCGGCGAATGCGGCACCGGATGCGATCGAACCCGCTGCCACGGACACACCTTCGCGCAAATCGCCGACCCGCCCTGCCACCACCAGCGCGGCGGCGGCATTCAGCAGCACGGTGTCACGATAGGCCCCCGTCGCGCCCTGAAGCATCGCTTCCAGAGCCGATGCGTTGAACCCGGCATCGCCCCCCCGTATCGCCTCCACCGGCGCGCGCGAAAGTCCGGCATCCTCCGCTTCCACCACGAAGCTGCTGATGGACCCGTCGCGCAGCGCCGTCACGTGATTCTGACCGGCCACGGTCAGTTCATCCAGCCCCATCCCGTGCACGATCCACGCCGCCTCATGCCCCAGCGCGGCCAGCGTTTCGGCCATCGGCCGCGTCCAGTCGGGTGAGAACACACCCGTCAACTGCCGCCGCACCCGAGCCGGATTGGCCAGCGGCCCCAGCAGGTTGAAGATCGTCCGCGTGCCGAGTTCGACCCGAGGCCCCGCCGCGTGCCGCATTGACGGATGGTGCCGCGGCGCAAACAGAAACACGCAGCCGGCCTCCGCCAGGATCGCCGACAGCGACTCCATCGGCGCGTCGACGTTGACGCCCAGCGCCGTCAGCACGTCCGCCCCGCCGGTGCGCGACGACAGCGCCCGATTGCCGTGCTTGGCCACCTTCACGCCGCATCCGGCCACCACGAACGTCACCGCCGAGGACACGTTCAGCGTCCCCGCGCCGTCGCCGCCGGTGCCGCAGACGTCGATCGCACCCTCCGGCGCCTCGATCGCGGTCATCCGCGCCCGCATCGCGCGCACCGCGCCGGTGATTTCGGCGACCGTCTCGCCGCGCAGGCGCATCGCCATCAGCAGCGCGCCGATCTGTGCGGGCGTGGCTTCGCCGGACATGATGACGTCGAACGCGGCCTCTGCCTGGTCGTCCGTCAGGGTCTCGCCGGAGGCCAGTCGGGCGATCGCCGGTTTCAGGTTGGCGGACATGGCTCAGGCGGCGCGGGCAGGGGAGTTGGTGCCCCGCACCAATCCAAGAAAATTGGCCAGGATCGTGTGGCCATGCTCGCTGGCAATGCTCTCCGGATGGAACTGCACGCCATGGATCGGCAGCGAGCGGTGATGCATCGCCATGATCAGCCCATCATCAGTCCAGGCGGTCGGGACCAGCGTCTCCGGCAGCGTCTCCCGCTCCACGATCAGACTGTGATAGCGCGTCGCCCTGAATGGCGAGGGCAGGCCGGCCAGAACGCCGGCCCCGGTATGGGTGATGTCGGAAACCTTCCCATGCATCGGCATCGGCGCGCGCACCACTTTGCCGCCGAACGCCTGACCGATCGCCTGAAGCCCCAGGCACACGCCGAACAGCGGCACCTTCCCCGCCGCGGCGACAATCAGGTCGAGACAGATCCCGGCCTCCGTCGGCGTGCAGGGCCCTGGCGACAGCACGATCGCCTCTGGCCGCATCGCCAGCGCGTCGGCGACGGACAGCTTGTCGTTGCGCCACACCTCACACTGGGCGCCGACGTCGCCCAGGAAATGGTAGAGGTTGAAGGTGAAGCTGTCGTAGTTGTCGATGAGTAGGATCATGGCGGCCCATCATTGGTCCGGCGGCGCGCGGCGGTCAATCACGGATGCACGATGGCGCCGGTCGATGAGCGGTTCGCTGATTTCCATGCGGTCGTGGCCGGTATCGCGACCAGCCGGTAGCACGACCGACCGGTGGCCAACATACTGGTCCGACGCACATGACCCCGCCACGCCCCTTGCGATCCGCGGCGGAACAGCCAGACTCCCGATAGCGGCGAAAGAGACCTCCCATGGATGAAGACGACATCCCGATCAGCGGCAAAATTCGCGACAAACTGATCGAGCGCAAGCAGGACTGGGCACGCCAGGGCCGGTTGCTGACCGGCACCACCGCCGACCCGGAACGCGACCGCCTGCCGCCCGGCCAGCGGCTGGTGAAGGATTGGCCGGTGCTCGACCTGGGCGCCGAACCCAACGTCACCGAACAGAAATTCCGCCTCGACATCGACGGCGCGGTGGAAAACCGGCTCAGCCTCCGGCTCGACGAATTCATGGCGCTGCCGATGACGGAAAGCCTCTCCGACATGCACTGCGTCACCCAGTGGTCGCGCTACGACAACCATTGGAAGGGCGTCTCCGGTCGGGACCTGCTGGCGATCGTCCAGCCGAGGGCCGAGGTGAACCACGTCATCTTCACCGCCTACGACGGCTACACCACCAACATCCGCCTGGACCAGTTCGACCAGCCCGATGTGTTCATCGTCCATCAATGGGAGGGCAAGCCGATCACGCGCGAACATGGCGGCCCGGTGCGCATGCTGGTCCCCAGCCTGTATCTTTGGAAATCAGCCAAGTGGCTGCGGCGCATCCACTTCACGATCAGCGACCACCCCGGCTTCTGGGAGGTCCGCGGCTACCACAACAACGGCGACCCGTGGCTGGAGGAGCGCTATGGTTGAACCGACACGCCGAACCATACTGGCATTGACCGGAGGAGCATTCCTGATGGCAGCGGACAAGAACGAAACCGCCTGGGCGTTCAGCTTTCCCGCGATCGACGGCGGAAGACTGGACTTGGCCGTATTCAAGGGCCGCGTGCTGCTGGTAACCAACACCGCCAGCTTCTGCGGCTACACCTATCAATATGCGGGCCTGGAGCAGCTCCACACCGCGAAATCCGCTGCCGGCCTGACGGTGATCGGTGTCCCAAGCCAGGACTTCAACCAGGAATCACCCGACGACGCGACGGTGAAGACGTTCTGCGAGACCCGGTTCGACGTCGATTTCCCGCTTGCATCCATCTCCCACGTCAAGGGCGCCCAGGCGGCACCGTTCTACGCCTGGGTCGCGGCCCAGCGGCAATGGCAACCGGCATGGAACTTCAACAAGGTGCTGATCGGCCGCGACGGAGCCATCGCCGGGACATTCGGATCAGGCGACGAACCGGACGGGCCAAAGCTGTCCGCCGCCATCGACACCGCGCTGACGCGCCCGGCCTGACGTGCCCAGCCCGACGCGCCCAGCCTGGCGCGCTCAGCCCGGCGCGCGATCGCTAAAGCCCAAAAGACCGACCCTCTACGGCGCGGCCACGAACAACTGCCGCGTCGCATACGAAATCCACACCCGCCGCTGCCCCAGCCAATCGGCGCCCAGCAGCATGTCGACGATCGGCGTCAGGTGAACCCCCGGCGCGGCCCAGATCACCGGCGCGCTGGTCACCTGCCCGCCAACCTGAAGTGAGCGGAACGTATGCCGGTGCATCGTCACCACATGCGCGCCCACCCCGCTGACCTGATCCGCCGGATCCTTCACGAACCCGCCCGGCTGCAGCCCAAGCCGGAACAGGCCAGGGGCGGCGAGGAGGCTGGCGCTGGCGCCGGTGTCCAGCAGGGCACGCAGCGGCACGCCATCCAGCATTACCGGCACGATCACCGCATCCTGGTCCAGCAGGCTGGCCGGCACCCCGGTATAGCCGCCCCGCCACGGCAGGAAGCGGCCGGAGCAGCCGCGAACCCGATACAGCGTCAGCCGGCCGTCGGGCACATCGAGGTCCAGGTCGAACGCCGACAGGAAATCTCGCCCCAGCGCGCCGTCGATGACCAGGTCGCCGATCTGCGTGCGCGGGATGATGCCGACGGTCAGGCTGGTATCGTGGTTCAGCGTCCGGCGGACCAGCGGAATCCCGCCCAGTGTCAGGGTGCGCGGGTCGGCGTTGGGGCGGCTCACGATCCCGCCGATGCCGCGCATGGTGGTGCCCACCCATTCGTCGCGCGCCACATTCAGGCGGTGGGCCGCCACTTCGGTCAGGATCGACCGTTGCGCGCCGGTGTCCAGGATCATCGTGGCGACGGTGCCGTTGATCGCCACCGGGACGGTGATCGTGCCGCCGACGATGTTCAGCGCGACGGTTGCCTGGTTGTCCACGACACAGGCGGACCGCGCGGCGGCAGGCAGCAGCAGGCTTGCCAGCAACAGGAGAAGGCTTGATTTCACACTGATTTCCCCGTGGTGCGGCGGACCATATGACGGTCGTGGCGAAACGGCCAACGTGATCGCGGGAATTGTCGAATCCTCACGGTATCGCTATCCATCGCTGCATGTCCGAAACGCCACCCGACCTGCCAACCCGCCCGAATCCCACGGTATTCGACCTGTTCGCCGGCTTTTTCCTCGTCGGCATCTGCGGCTTCGGCGGAGTCCTGCCCTGGGCTCGGCGGATGATCGTGGAGCAGCGCAAATGGCTCACCCAGCCCGAGTTCACCGACATGCTGGGTCTCTGCCAGTTCCTGCCGGGCGGCAACATCATGAACGTGACCATCGCCCTGGGATCGCGGTTCCGCGGCGTCGCCGGCGCGGCGGCCTGCTTCCTCGGGCTGATGACCGCGCCGGTGGCGATCGTGATCGGCCTGGGCGTGGTGTATGACCGGTATGCGGATTTCCCGCCGGTGCATCGGGCGTTCGTCGCGCTTTCGGCCGCCGCTGCCGCCTATCTGCTGGCGACGGCGTGGAAGATCGCCTCGCCGCTGCGGGGCCGCCCGCTGGCCATCGGTGTCGCCGCCTGCACCTTCGTGGTGATCGCCGTGCTGCGGCTGCCGCTGCTGGCCGCGATGCCGCTGCTGGCGATCGGGTCCACCCTGTTGCTGTGGCGGTTCCGGGCATGAGCACCCTGGCGCAACTGGCGGCCGTCTACGCGCAGCTTTCGCTGCTGGCGTTCGGTGGCGCCAACGCGGTGATCCCCGAGATGCAGCGACAGGTCGTCGACGTGCATCACTGGATGACGGGGCATGAGTTCGCCGCGCTCTACGCGCTGGCGCAGGCCGCGCCGGGCCCGAACATGATGGTGGTCAGCCTGGTGGGATGGCAGGTCGGCGGGCTCTGGGGTGCCCTGGTGACCACCGGGTCCGTCGCCCTGCCGTCCTCGGTGCTGACATTGCTGGTCAGCGGGGTGTGGTTCCGCTTCAAGGACGCACCATGGCGCAAGGCCCTGCAGGCGGGGCTGCAACCGGTGACGGCCGGGCTGATCATGGCCAGCGCGGGGCTGCTGATCGAAAGCACGGCCGTGGATTGGACGGCGGCGGCGGTCACCGTCGTGACCGCCTGCCTGTTCCTCTTCACCAAGCTGCACCCGATGCTGATCCTGGCCGCCGCCGCGGTCGCCGGAGCGATCGGGCTGGCCGGCTGATCAGCCGACGGCTCGCCTGTACAGGTGCCAGGTGGCGTGACCCAGCACCGGCATGACGACGATCAGGCCCAGCAGCAGCGGGATCGAGCCGATCACCAGGCCGACGGTGATGATCAGTCCCCAGGCCGCCATGGTCAGCGGATTGCGCCAGACGACACCGGCCGACGTGCGGATCGCGGTTTCCAGTGAGACGTTCCGGTCCAGCAGGATGGGGAAAGACACCACGCTGATCGTGCCGGCGATCACCGCCAGCACGAAACCCACGCCGATCCCGACCAGCGCCATCAGCCAGCCGGCCCGGGTCGCGATCACGTCATGCGCGAACACCGACAGCGACACCGGCGGCTTCGGCCCCAGCGTCAGGTTGTAGACGGCGTTCGACAGCACCAGCCAGAACAGGAACATCACGATCAGCGTCGCGCCCAGCAGCAGGATGCCGCCGATCGCCGGTGAACGGAACACGCTGAACGCGTCGGCCAGCCCGGCGCTGAGTCCCAATTCCCGCCGGCGGCTCATCTCGTTCAGCCCGACAGCGGCCAGTGGCCCGACCAGCGCGAAACCGGATGCCAGCGGAAACACCAGCGGCAGCATGTCGTATCCTGCCGCCACACGGGCCATCAGCAAGCCGATCAGCGGGTAGATCACGCAGAGGAACACCACGTCGGTGCGGGATTCGCGAAAATCCTCCATGCCGCGGGCCAGCGCCCATCGCAGGTCGGCGATATGGACCCGTCGCACCACGGGCGGTGCGGATGCGCGGATCGCCTGGTCCGGATGGACCGTGGTGACGGAATGGTAGGCTTGGGCCAACACGTCGAAGCCCCAGCCGGGTGGCGTCTTGATCATGATGGACTCTCCTCCTGTTCGCGAGGTGCGAGTCCGTCACGCGCTGCTTGTCCGATCGCCTGACGAACCTGGTCGCAGCCATCGCGCAAAAGGATGATGGGCACGTTTCGATGCGGTCGGCGATCACGACTTCGCTATTGGCCGGCGGTGGCAACTGAGCGTCGGCAACCCAGGCGCGATGGCGCCCGGCAGCCGAACCTATGGAACACTGCAGTTGGAACTGGGGGGTCTGATCCGCAACATCTGGCCGACGCTGGCCCGCGGCGTCGATGGTGATCGAGGACGGTGACCTGACGCTGGACGGCGTCGATTTCACCGAACCGCTGCCCGCCGTCTATTGGACCACACGCCTGGCGCGCGACTGATCCGGCGAGACGGCCGGCGAATCCCGATTTAACCTCGCTTCGATCCATTACCCGTTTCGCAACGCCGCCGGATTTGCCACCATCCCGGCATGACCGATCCGATCACCATCGCCGTGCTGCAAAACCGCCTGAACGCCATCGCCGAGGAAATGGGCGAGGCAATGCTGCGCACCGCCTATTCGCAGATCCTGAATTCGTCGCGCGATTTCTCCATCGCGCTGATCGATGCGCGGTGCCGGCTGGTGGCGCAGGCGGACCACATCCCCGTCCACGTCGGCGCGATGCCCTGGGCGGCCAAGGCACTCTCCGAACGCTTCCCGAACCCCGCCCCGAACGATGTCTACCTTCTCAACGACCCGTATCGCGGCGGCTCGCACCTCCCCGACCTCACCGTCTTCGTCCCCGTCTTCGCGGCCTCGAAACTGATGTTCTGGTCGGTGGTCCGTGCCCATCACTCCGATATCGGCGGCGCCACCCACGGCGCCTACAATCCCGCCGCCACCGAAATCTGGCACGAGGGCCTGCGCCTGCCGCCCATGCGCCTGACCGAGAATGGCGTCCTTCGCGAAGACCTGCTGGAAATGCTGGCCCTCAACGTCCGCCACCCCCGCGACTTCCGCGGCGACCTCGCCGCCCAGATCGGCTCAGCGCGGCTAGGCGAACAACGTCTGGCCTCGGTCATCCGTGAATTCGGCCCCGACACGCTGTCCGCATCGATCGAGGCCATGCTGGACGCCGCCGAACGCCACGCACGACAGATCGTCTCCGAATGGGCGGACGGCATCTACCTTGGCGAAGCCGTGCTGGACGACGATGGATTCGACAAGACCGACATCGTCATCCGAGCCCGCGTCACCAAACAGGGCGGCGACCTCACCATCGACCTGACCGACTCCGACCCGCAGGTGACCGGCTTCATCAACTCCTCCCACGCCAACACCCAGTCCGCGGTGGCGATGGCGTTCGCCTTCCTGCTCGACCCGGACATCGCCAAGAACGAAGGCGCCTTCCGCCCCCTCACGGTCAAACTGAAGGAGGGCACCATCGTCTGGGCGCGGGAGGGCGCACCGGTGACCATGTGTACCAGCCACTGCTCCAACGAAATCATCGAGGCCATCATCGTCGCTCTTGCCCAGGCCTGCCCCGAACGAGCCATGGGCGGCTGGGGCCGGCGCCTGCGCATCGCGTTGAACGGCACCGACCCGCGCACCGGCCGCCGCTTCATCTGGCACATGTTTCAGGCTCGCCCAGGTGGCGGCGGATCGGCCGCCGGCAATGGCTATTCCACCATCGGCGAGTGGCATTCCGCCGGCGGCATCAAGTTCGGCAGCGTCGAGGTGGCGGAAGCACGCTTTCCGCTGGTGTTCGAAACCCACGAATACCGTCCTGGATCGGCCGGCGAGGGACGCTATCGCGGCGGCTATGGCGGCGATATGCGCCTGCGTGTCGAAGCCGAGGGCACCACCACCGCCAATACCGCCGGCGAAGGCATCATTCACGGTGCTCGGGGCATCGGCGGCGGCATTGATGGCGCGCCGCACGACTACACGCTGCTGGCCCCGGATGCCGCCCCCCGCAAGCTGAAAAGCAAGGAAATCAACGTCCCGGTGCCATCCGGCAGCGTCATCCACGTCCTGTCCGGCGGCGGCGGCGGCTGGGGCGATCCCGCCGGACGCGACCCGGCGGCGCGCGATGCGGACCAGGCGGAGGGGCTGGCGTGACCGAACCGGTCCTGACCCTGACCGACCAGCCCAGCGAGACCGACCAAAGCACCATCCAGGGCGGTCTCGCCGCGTACAACGCAGCGAAGACCGGCTATCGCGACTGGCGCCCGCTGGCGGCCCTGCTGCGCGACCCCGACACCGGCGAGACCCTGGGCGGCATGATCGGGCGGACGTCGTATGGCCTGCTGTTCATCGACCAGGTCTATCTGCCGGAATCCCTGCGCGGCCAGGATATCGGCAGCCGCCTGCTGGCGATGATGGAAGAGGAAGGCGCCAACCGAGGCTGCCAATCGGCCTTCCTGTACACCATCACTTATCAGGCGCCCGGATTCTACGAGCGCCAGGGCTGGACCGAATTCGGCCGCATCGCCTGCGATCCACCAGGCACCGCTCGGGTTTTCATGACAAAAAGCCTCACCCAACCGAAAG
>DATAZJ010000366.1:0-4293 GCA_036272115.1 Rhodopila sp.
CATGGAAAATCCGGTCGCCAAGCTGCACCTGGTCAGGCGACCCACCCGGCGGGGTCGGCAGCGAACCATAGTCTTCCGGCGCCGTCGCATTCCCCGAACCCGGAGCCTGCCCGCTGGTCGGAGAGGCCGCCGCCACCGCGATCCCGGAACCCGCGTTGCCGTGGTACGTCACGTGCCAAATCCGCCCGCCCTTGTCGTCGGCGATATACAGCGACCCATCGGGCCCCACCGCCAATCCGGTCGGTCGATGCGCCGCCTGGCCAGGTTCCTTGATGGCGCCCGCGAAACCATCGGCGAAAACGACGAACGGGCCGGAGGCCTTGCCGTCAGCCAGCGGCTGGAACACCACATTATATCCACCCTGCGGCCCCGGCGCCCGGTTCCACGACCCATGGAACGCAATAAACGCCCCATCCTTATACGCCGCAGGGAACTGCGACCCTTCATAGATCAGCATATCGTTCGGTGCCCAATGCGCCGGAAACGCCGCGACGGGAGCCTGCCGCTGCGCGCAGACACCAACCGTCTTGCCGCCGTCACCGCCATATTCCGGCGCCAGCACCAGCTTCTTCCGGTCATAGTCATAGTAGCATTCCGGCCAGCCGAAATCGGCCCCACGCCGCAACTCGACCAATTCTTCGGCCGGCTCGTTTGCCCCCTCCGCCGGCGTGTAAAACGCCGGCCAGTTCTCGTACAACTGGTCCCGTCCATGCTGGGTGGCAAAAATCCGCCCGGCCGAGTCGAAGGAAATCCCCTCACCATTGCGCAAGCCAGTGGAAAACCGTTCCGCCGGCGAAAACCGCTGATCCAGTCTATTCGCATCAAACCGCCAGGTGCCCGCTCGGGTTTCCTTTTCCGTGCACGGCTGCACCCCGGGCACCTTTGGGATGCGGTTCTGCGGCTGGCAGGAGTTCGTCGCCGACCCCAGATCCACGTACATGTTGCCCTGCTTGTCGATCGCAATCGGATGCATCGGATGGTCGCCGGTCAGCGGCAAACCCGAGACCACCGTTTCCGCCTTGCCCGTTGGCGCGATGCCGCCGGCCGGCAGCGGATAACGCACGATCCGGTCATTCGTTTCGGCATAGACGTAATTCTTGTAGATCGCGATACCGGTGCCCCCGTGATCCCCATCCGCCGCGGTCGGCCCGAACCGCACGACCTCATCCGCCCGCCCATCATGCTTCGTGTCCCGCAGAGCGATCAGGAACCCGCCCGCCGGTGGCTTGTCATTGTGGTAATACCGCCCGCTCCAGGTGTTGACATAGACAACCCCGTCCGGTGCCACCGCCATATGCCTGGGATGCCCCAACTTGTCCGCGAAAACTGAAGCGCAGAAGCCCGGAGACAAGGTGATGCCGCCATTGTCGCCGGCACAACCACCGGCGGCCGATTGAGCAACCCCGGGCGACTGCCACGCCATCAGCATCAATCCAGCCAGAATCGCCCCATAAGCGATTTTTATGGCAGCGATTTGTAGGGAAGTCATTTGTATGAAGGTCTTGCGCACGTTCCGCCCTCCCAACGCTTTTCTATCGAACTGGTCGCGGTTTCGCTTCTTGTCGAGACCGATCACAAACCCGTGGCACCGCGGCACCGCGGCAACGCGCAATAAAGCGCCCGAACCGGCATGCTGCCAAACGCCATGCTGTCGAGACCATAGCGCGGAATGGAAGAATTGCAAAACCACCGCCCATGACCATCGCGTTTGAAACCGGCATGATGTCGCCGGCGTTGCGCTGTCGCCGGCGATGTCTTGATCAGCCAAGTTCTTGCCTGTTCTTCTCCCACACGAAGACCGCCCCTGACCAAGAAGCCGGCGGCCAGCCTGAACCGCCACCCCGCGGCCAATCAGTTTGTCTCAGCATAAACCTGAATTTATCCACCCGCCGCACAACGCATCGCCGTCCGAAATTGGTAACGCCCCCGGATGCAATCCCGGCCGCATGAAATTCGTACGCATGGCAACGATGCGTCAACAACGTCCGTCAGGGGTTCCGGCACCCGGCCAATTCTCGTATACAGCGCACCCTGGGTTCCGCCCCAATTCTATCCGCCGTCATGTGCCGCGAAATCCCCGCTGGACCCTGTCTGGTGAGGTAACGAAAGGTATCGTCCAGTGAGTCAGACCATCGCGCTCCCATCCAAGACGGGCACCGCCGTGTTTCCCGTCCTGGGGGCGATCAGTTTTTGCCACCTGCTGAACGACATGATGCAGGCGCTTCTGCCGGCGATCTATCCCATCCTGAAGGGCGGCTTCGATCTCAGCTTCGTGCAGATCGGCCTGTTGACCCTGACCTACCAGATCATCGCCTCGCTGCTGCAACCGGTGATCGGCCTCTACACCGATCGCAAGCCGCAACCCTATTCGCTGCCGGTCGGCATGGGACTCACGCTGGTCGGGCTACTGACCCTGGCGACCGCCCCCAGCTACGCCTTCCTCCTGGCCGGAGCAGCGCTGCTCGGCATGGGCTCGTCCATCTTCCACCCCGAATCCTCCCGCATCGCGAGGCTCGCATCCGGCGGCCAACACGGACTGGCGCAATCCGTGTTCCAGGTCGGCGGCAATTTCGGCCAATCCCTCGCCCCGCTGCTGGCCGCCTTCGTCATCCTGCCACACGGCCGCGGCAGCATCGCCTGGTTCGGCCTCGTGGCCCTCTGCGGCATGGGCATCCTGGCGCTGCTGGGCCATTGGTACAAAAGCAACGGCCACGCCCGGCCCCCCGGCCGCAAGGCCCCCACAAGGCATGCCACCCTGTCGAGCCGTCAGGTCAGCCAGGCCATCACCGTCCTGATGGCACTGATCTTCTCCAAGTATTTCTATCTGGCCAGTATCACCAGCTACTACATCTTCTACCTGATGCACCACTTCCACCTGTCGACCCAGGCCGCACAGATCGACCTCTTCATCTTCCTTGCCGCCGCCGCGGCCGGCACCGTCATCGGCGGGCCGATCGGCGATCGCTTCGGCCGTCGCCTGGTCATCTGGTGCTCCATCCTCGGTGTCCTGCCGTTCACCCTGGTGCTGCCCTATGTCGGCCTGACCGGAACGATCTGCCTCAGCGTCATCATCGGGCTGGTGCTGTCCTCGGCCTTCTCGGCGATCGTCGTCTACGCCCAGGAACTGATGCCAGGACGAGTCGGCATGGTCTCCGGCCTGTTCTTCGGCTTCGCCTTCGGCATGGGCGGCGTCGGCGCCGCGGTGCTCGGTGCGCTCGCGGACTGGACCAGTATCGAGTTCGTCTATCACGTCTGTGCCTTCCTGCCCGTGATCGGCCTGCTGACCGCCTTCCTGCCAAACATCGAAGGTTCCCGCCTGCGCGCCCGCGCCTCCTGACGAACCGCTTTCCATGGGGTAGGATCGCCGCCAAGGGAGGACATTCATGATCAATCCGGAAACCGATCGTATCCTGATCACCGGCGCGGCCGGTGCCATCGGCACCGCCTTGCGCGACGGCCTGCGCCCGCACTGGCGCCACATCCGCCTGACCGACATCCGGCCAATCCGGAACCTGACCAACAACGAGGAAGCCATCGTCGCCGACGTCACCGATCGCCCCGCCATCGAAAACATGATGCAAGGCGTCCGGGCGGTCGTGCATCTTGCCGGCATGATCGGCAACTACGATCTGGAGCAACTCTTCCGCGTCAACGCCGGCGGCCTGTTCGACGTCTTCGAATCAGCCCGCCTCGCCGGCGTCGAACGCATCGTCTTCGCCAGCAGTAACCACGCCTTCGGCTGCTACCCCATCACCGAATCCGTCTCGCCCGAACTGCCGCCGCGGCCGGACAGCCTGTACGGCGTGTTCAAGGTCCTGGGTGAGACCATGCTGCGCAACTACTACGACCGTCACGACATGCGGTCGGTGTCGCTGCGCATCGGCACCTATCGCACCTTGCCGATCGACCAGCGCTCACTCGCCACCTGGCTAAGCCCGGCGGATGTCGCCCACCTGGTCGATGTCTCGCTGCGCTACCCAGACCCCGGCTGCATGGTGGTCAACGGCTATTCCAACAACACCCGCCTCAAGACCCATGACCCGAACTGGGCCGTGCTCGGTTACCACCCGCGCGACAATGCCGAGGATCACCGGGAAATGCTGCGCGCCCAGGGCGTCGACGTCGACTCTCCCGATCGCGATGAGTGGGAATGGCAGGAGCATGGCGGCTCCCACGCCCGCGTGCCGGAACGACCGGCCCGCCACGGGTGATCGGTCAGATCACAAAGTTCAGGGGATCGGTAACGGGCTTGCGCAAGCCAGCCTTGCTTGCGCGTTTCAACAGGTCTTCGAT
>DATAZJ010000367.1:0-8054 GCA_036272115.1 Rhodopila sp.
CGCTGACCATCATGGTTGGCGGTCCGGACGCCGCTTTCGCTCGTGCCAAGCCGTTGTTCGACCTGATGGGCAAGAACATCACCCATGTCGGATCCGAACCGGGCGCCGGCCAGGTCTGCAAGGTAGCCAACCAGATCATCGTCGCGCTGAACATCCAGGCGGTGTCGGAAGCCCTGGTGTTCGCTTCCAAGGCCGGCGCCGATCCGGCCAAGGTGCGCCAGGCGCTGATGGGCGGATTCGCCTCGTCCCGCATCCTGGAAGTGCATGCCGAACGCATGCTGAACGGCACCTTCAACCCCGGCTTCAAGATCAAGCTGCACCAGAAGGACCTGAACCTGGCGCTGTCCTCGGCCAAGGCGCTCAGCCTCTCGCTGCCCAACACCGCCGTGGCCCAGCAGATGCTCTCATCCTGCATCGCCCATGGCGGGGCGGAACTCGACCATTCGGCGCTGATTCTCGCGATCGAAGGCATGGCCGCGCACAGCATTCGTGAGAAGAAGTGATCACGGTTCTGTGAAACGAACCGAGTCGCATGACATGAAAGGGGATTGAGTTTTAGAGCGCATTCCCCATAAACTGTAGCGACCACGCCGATTCTGAGACGGCAACCGCCCGCGAAAGTGTGGTTTTCCGGGTGGTGCCGATCATGAATTTCCGGAAAAGTGGTGGTCTTTCAGTTAGTTGCGCGTATAAGTTGCGCGGGGGCGAGTACTACTATGTCGATGCGTTTCACCGAAATCGGTCAGCAACTTCGGGCCTACCGTCTCGAATCGGGCCTGCGCGCGGAGGAAATCGCCGCGCGCCTCGGCGTCTCCCGAGCGGCGCTTTATCGCTACGAGAAGGGCGAGGTCATCAAGCTCGACACGATCAAACGGTTGGCCGAACTGCTGAAAATTTCGCCACTGTCGCTGCTCGGGATCGGGGTCGAATACTACAATCGCCCGATCGGCTATTTCGAGCGTGTGCGCCAGATCGAGGAGACCGCCGATCAGGTCCTCCAACTGGCCGGACCACTTTGCTATCTGACCACATCCGACGCCTATGACAACGCACTCTCCGAGGCGTTCGAGGAAACCGCCGACCAGGCGGGCAGCGAGCGCATGGCGATGCGCAGCATGGCGGAGCAGGTGCTGGGCATCCTGGCCGCGCGGAAACGCATGTATGCGATGCGGCGGCCCAGCATCATCGCGATGGTATCGTTGCCGGCGGTGCAGCGGTTGATCGACGTGGGCATCGTCAGCGGTTCACATGTCTCCGATCGCGTGCGGCGGATTTGCCGCGACGTCGCGGTGTCGGAGGTCGAGAACATCGCGAACCTGATGGAAACCGAACCGATGGGGCTGCAATTCGGCCTGCTGGCCGGCTCGCCACCCAGCTCCTCGTTCAAGATCCTGCGCGCTCGGGATCGGGTCAGCCTGGGGATCAACCCGTTCCGCACCGATACGCACCCCGGCGCACAAACCGGCGTGGCGATGATCACCGGCGCCGACGAGGCTATCGCCGCGCATCAGCGGGTCGCCGAGGCAAGCTGGCGCGAAGCCATCAAAGGCCCGTCCGGCGCGGTCCGGCTGCGCCAGTTGCTGAACGTGGCCTCGCCGGTTTCGTAGCCGCTCCAGCCGTCACACCGCCGCCACCGTCGTTGCGCCCTTTCGGAACACCATCAGCGGGATCAGGAAGAACACCAGCCCCGTCGCCGCCGCCGACACAATGATCAGCGGCGTAAGCTGCTCGTTGAACACGTGCTCGTAGAGCGCTGACCCGAGCGTGTTCGCCAACGGCCCGGTCAGGTTGACGATCGACATCATGCCGGCGAAGGCGAAGCCCTCGGCGCCTTTTGGGCAGGATTCGACGGCCAGCGTCATGGTGGCGACCATCGCGATCATGCTGGTGACGCCACCCATCAGCGAAATCATCACGGCGGATGTCTGGGAACTGAGCAGCAGATAGGACAGGGTGCTCAGCACGCCGCCCAGGATGCTGAGTTGCAGCAGGGCGCGGCGGTTCAGGCGGTTCAGACGCCAGCGAAACAACAGGCCGCCGATGATCCAGCCAGCCGCGCCGATCGCCGATAATATGCCGATGAATCCCTGGGAGAAATGCAGCCGGTCGGTCATCTGGAAGTACAGCGGCGTGCCGAATCCAGGGCTGAAATAATACAGGAACAGGAACGCCGCCACAAACCACAGGTCACGGCTGCGGAACGCGCTGACCAGCGCCCCCAGCCGTTCACGCAGTGCCTCCAGATCGATCCCGGCGCGCTGTTCCCCGATCAGCCAGACCCCGCCGATGATGGCCAGTGGCGAGACGGCGGCGATCGCGGCCGCGGCATGCAGGGCACCCACAGGTGACAGGACCTCGATCAGGTAGCCGGCGATCAGCGTAGCGATCATCTGTGCGATATTGAACCAAAGCCACTGCTGGTTCACGAAAGCGGCGCTGGTGTTGTTCGCTTGGCCGGTTTCCACCAGCAGCGCACCGCACAGCGTACTGGATATCGCCATCGCGAACGCGGTAACGGTCAGCGCCGGGATCACGGTGGTCGCGGTATCCAGCATCCCGACCCAGGCAAAGGCCAGGATCGCGGCGATATTCGCCAGCACCAGATAGGGGCGCCGACGATAGCCGAACAGCGGTACGAAATCCGATATCGCGCCCCAAAGCGGCTTGATGACCCAGGGTATGTCAAAGATCGCGACCGACGTGCTGACCATCACCGGATCCCAGTGCATGGTCTGCTTCAGCCAGAACGACAGCGGCTGCCACATGATGCCGGAACTCGCCTGGCCGATGCCTTCCACCGCATAGACGATGGCGAAGAACCACATGGACCGGTCGATGGCTGGCTTGGACTGCATGGGTCATCTTGCGGGACCCTGCGGTTGCCCTCAAGCCCGTTGGTGGGACACGATGCGGCAAGCGGGTGAGGGGCATTTGCGTATGGCTTGGCGTATCGGCATCGATATTGGCGGCACGTTCACCGACGTGGCGATGGTGGACGAAGACAGCGGCCGCATCGGCATCGCCAAGGTCCTCACCACCCCGCAGGATTTCGGCCAGGGGGTGATCGAGGGCATCACGCGCGGCCTGGCCGAAAACGCCATCGACCCCGCCGATGTCGCCCTGCTGTCGCACGCGACCACGGTAGTGACCAACGCGCTGCTGGAGCACAAGGGTGCCAAATGCGGCTTCATCGCCACGCGCGGATTCCGCGACCTGTTGGAACTGCGCCGCTCCTCCCGCCCCGATCTGTATGACCTGTTTCAGGACGGACCGACCGTGCTGGTGCCCCGCCGCTACCGCTGGGAAATCACCGAACGGATCGACGCCCAGGGTGAGGTCGTCACGCCCCTGGCGATCGACGAAATCCCGGCGCTGATCGAGGCAATACGCGCGGCCGAATTGCAGACCGTGGCGGTGTCCTTCCTGTTCTCTTTCCTCAACGACAGCCACGAACGGGCGGTGGGCGCCGCGCTGCGGGCGGCGCTGCCCGATGTCGGCATATTCCTGTCCTGCGAGGTCCTGCCGGAAATCCGCGAGTTCGAGCGCGCCAGCACGACCGCCGTGTGCGCCTACGTGGGCCCACTCCTCGCCGGCTATCTCGATCGCCTGTCGAAGGCCACCTCGGCACTCGGTTTGCCGGCTTTGCACGTCATGGGCTCGTCTGGCGGCGTGTTCGACATCGCCGAGGGCCTGCGCATGCCCGCCATGGCGGTGGAATCAGGCCCCGCCGCCGGGGTGATCGCGGCTGCCCTGGCCGGCCGGCAACTCGACCGTCCCAACCTGATTTCCTTCGACATGGGCGGCACCACCGCCAAGGCCAGCGTGATCGTCGGGCACGAAGTCGCGGTCACCGCGGAGTATGAGGTTGGCGGCGCCGCCAACACCAAGCGCTGGATGCACGGCACCGGACACCCGATCCGCGTCCCGGTGATCGACCTGGCCGAGGTCAGCGCCGGCGGCGGCTCGATCGCCTGGGTCGATCCCGGCGGCGCATTGAAAGTGGGACCCGCCAGCGCCGGCGCCGATCCCGGACCCGCCGCCTACGGCCATGGCGGCACCCGCCCGACGGTGACCGACGCCGATGTGGTCCTGGGATGGCTGGACCGCGATGCGCTCCTTGGCGGCGAACTGCCGATCGACCTGGCGGCTGCCGAACAGGCCATCGAAACCCACATCGCCACGCCCTTCGGCCTATCTGTCCGCGACGCCGCCGCTCGGATCGTCGAAGTCGTCAACAGCAACATGGCGCAGGCACTGCGCATCGTCTCGGTCGAGCGCGGCCACGATCCCCGTGAGTTCAGCCTGATCGCCTTCGGCGGCGCCGGCCCTGTGCACGCCGTTACCCTGGCCGAGGAACTGGCGATCCCCGAGGTCATCATTCCACCCGCCCCCGGCGCCTTCTCCGCGCTGGGCCTGGTGGCGACCGACCTGAAACGCGATTACGCCCGAACCCTGTACGCCGATCTCGGCCAGGTCGATCCCGCTCGTGTCGCCGATGCCTTCGCCGCGATGGAAGCCGCCGGTTCGGCCATGCTGCGCGCCGCCCAGGTCCCATCGGAGCGCCAGGCGCTGCCGAGGTTCGCCGACGTGCGCTACAGGCGCCAGGCTTACGAACTGACGCTACCCCTGGACGACGGACCAATCTCACGAGCGACCCTGGATCGCCTGGCCGAATCCTTTCACGAAAAGCATGAACAGACCTACGGCCACGCCAACCGGCGCGAGGCCGTACAACTGGTCAACCTGCGCCTGACAGCCACCGGCCGATTGCCCGACCTGAAACTTGCGCAGACGGCCGATCCGGCCACCGCGCGGGTGCGTGATCGCGAGGTATGGTTTGCCGCCACCGGATTCCAGCCTGCCCAGGTCCATTGGCGCGACGGGCTGCCGGCGGGAACCGCGATCACCGGCCCGGCGATCATCGAGGCATTGGACTCCACCATCGTGGTGCCCCCCGGCTGGACCGGCCGCGTCGACGAACGCGGCTATATCCAACTAACCCGCGACTGACACCTATCCGCATTAAGACCGACCCTCTGCCGGCCGCGCCTCGTCACGCCGGCCGCGCTTCGTCACGCCGGCCGCGCCTCGTCATGCCGACGGCGGTCGGCATCCACGCCTTCCGCCTTTCCAACCAAAGGCACGGATGGCCTTCTTCGGCGGGCTGGCATAACACCGCCCGCGGCGGCGGAGTGCCTCCCGCTCAATGTCCTGCGCCGGATCGAACGTCTCTGCCTCGGCCGTCACACCGGCGTCAGATGCGTGATCCGTGGCGCCACCTCCTCCGCCAACAGCCGCAGCGACCGATGCCAGGCCTCCGGGTTGTCCGCGTAGTCGAAGCCGAACACCAGCAGGCTGCCGAACCCGCCGACCTCCCGGTAAACCCGCTCCAGCTTTTCCGCCACCGTCGCCGGCGACCCGATCAACCAGTTATGCTGAGCACAATACTCCGGAGTCACATCCGAATCCGGCACTGAAGGATCATGCTTGAGGTATTCCAGAAACCCGAAATTCCCCAGCAACGGCAGGAAATACTCCCGCATCATCCGGCCCATCATGCCGTCCACCGACAACCGCTGCGCCTCCTCATCCGTCTCCGCGACGAACACCTCACGCACCATCCGCCAGTCACGCCGATGCGGCGTCCGCCCCGTCCGCTTCGCGCCTTCCTCGACCGCCGCCCAATGCGTCGCCACATACGCCGGATTGAGGTTCAGGCTCAGCGGCAGGAAGCCATGCTCCCCCGCCATCTTCAACGTGTCGGAATTCTTCGACAGCCCCGCCACCCCGATCGGCGGATGCGGCTTCTGCAACGGCTTGATGTGCGGCTTCAGGAACCCGAACATCGTCTCCGGCTTGTCGACGTTCCAGTATTTGCCGCGGAACTGAAACGACGGCTCGTCGCTCCACATCCGCAGAATGATGTCCAGCGCCTCCCGGGTCATTTCCCGGTTTGCCCCCGACATCCCATCCACATTGAACATCGCCCAGTCGCTCGGCAGCCCCGAGGCCGCGACGCCGAACATCAGCCGGCCCTCGGACAGATGATCCAGCATTGCCACCCGGTTCGCCAGCTCCGCCGGATGATGATACGGCAGCAGGAACCCACCCGGCCCGATACGCAGCCGCTTCGTCTGCAGCAGCGCCTGGGCGACCAGCAGATCGGGCGACGGATTTGGCTCCCACGGTGCGGTATGATGCTCACCGATCCACGCTTCGGTATATCCCAGCTCATCGAGCCAGCGCAGCGTCTGCAAATCCCAGTCCTGGCCGGCCTTCAGGCCGCGCTCCGGTGGGTGCGACGGCATCGAGAAATACCCGAGTTCCATGGCGATCCTCCTGTCCTGGCGCGCATTGTGGCGCTCGCGCTTGTCACCAGATCACAATGGCGTCTCAGGTCAAGCTTCAGACGGGATGCGCGGCAAATCATAGGCGCCATGACCGAGCGGCAAGCCGGTTCCGCCGATTTTTCCCCGACCGATTTTACATGGCGTGTCACCCCGATGTGATCATAAGCTGCCTGCCAGGCCCGACCACAAGGGTCATCAACCAGGGAGACTCCCATTCATGCTGCATCGCCGCAAACTGCTCACCGCCGCCGCGGTCGCGGGCTTTGTTCCCGCCGCCCCGGCCATCCTGCGTGCCGCCGAAACCCCCGGCGTCACCGCGACCGAAATCCGCCTGGGCAACACCATGCCCTACAGCGGCCAGACCTCCGCTTACGGCACCATCGGCAAGGCGATCGCGGCGAAATTCCGCATGGCCAACGACCAGGGCGGTTTCGCCGGCCGCAAGGTCAACTTCATCTCCTACGACGACGGCTACAGCCCGCCGAAGACCGTCGAGCAGGTCCGTCGCCTGATCGAGCAGGACAAGGTCGCCGCGCTGTTCGCCACGCTGGGAACGCCGACCAACTCGGCGATCGTGCGGTACGTCAATCAGAAGAAGGTGCCGCATCTTTTCGTATCCACAGGCGCCGACAAATGGGGCGACTACAAGGAGCATCCGTGGACCATCGGCTGGCAGCCCAGCTACGTCACCGAATCACAAGTCTATGCGAAGTATATCCTGGCGCAGAAACCCGATGCGAAGATCGGTATCCTGTATCAGAACGACGACTTTGGGAAAGACTATCTGCACGGTGTCAGGGACGTGCTGAAAGACAGTTACGACAAGCGGGTCACCACCGTGTCCTATGAGTCGACCGATGCGACGGTCGAAAGCCAGCTCGTCACCCTGCAAGCCGCGGGCGTCGATGTGCTGATGACGATCGCGTCGCCAAAGTTCGCTGCGCAGTCCATTCGCAAGGTCGGCGGCATGAACTGGAAGCCGCTGCACCTGCTGACCAACGTTTCGGCTTCGGTCGGCGCCGTGATGATCCCGGCCGGACCGGAGAACGGCATCGGCGTCGTCAGTTCGAACTACCTCAAGGATCCGACCGACCCGCGCTGGGCCAACGACGTGGGGATGAACGAATGGCGGGCCTTCATGGCGAAATACTATCCCGACGGCGACGTGAAGGACCTCGGCAACATCTCCGGCTTCGGACTGACGCACACGATGCTGGCCGTGCTGAAGCAATGCGGCAACGACTTCTCGCGGGAGAATATGCTGAAGCAGGCGACGAACCTGCACGACCTGGAGAACCCGGTGCTGCTGCCCGGAATCAAGATCAACACCAGCCCGACCAACTACCGCCCGATCCGCCAGCTTCAGTTGATGCGCTGGACCGGCAAGACCTGGGACTTGTTCGGCGATATCATTGCTGGCGCGAACACCTGATCCTCGTCGCATGTCCCGCCGGCCCGGCCGCCGGCGGGACATGACCACGGACCCATTCGCCCAGGTCGCCGCGATCGACCGAAAAGCGCGCCCTTTTTGGCCGCATTCGGCGCGTCCTTAACGTTTCGTTCATTTTTACCGTCTCTAATGGTCCGGCGTGAATGGCGTTCAGACCTCACCCCGGGGCAATCGGCCGCCGGGGTCGTTTCGGGTGCCATCCAGAAGCGCCGTGCGAAAAACATCGCAATGTTAAGCCACGCCGTCTTTGGCGG
>DATAZJ010000368.1:0-4275 GCA_036272115.1 Rhodopila sp.
ATGATCGACTGGCCGCCGATCTGGATCACGTTCAGCTTCGGCAGAATCCGCCGCACCGGCGCTTCCGTGCCGGCGATCACCCTTCGGTCCATCAGCGATTCGCGCATCAGGCTGGAAACGACATGCTGGGCGCCGCTCATGACACGGCTCCCTTCGGCGCATCCGCGTTGTAGATGATGGTGCCGACCGGCTCCCCATCCAGCGCTGCCGTCAGTTGACCTGGTTTCAGGCCGTTGACGAACTGGATCTCTCGGATGTGGCGAGCGTTCAACATCATTTCCAGCACCGCCCGTTCCACCACAAGATCGTTCAGGTCTCGCTGGAGCAATTCCTGCACGCTGATCCGCGGAATGAATTCGGCACGCGGGTCCTTCTTCGGATCGGCGCTGTACAGCCCGTCCTCATCCTTCACGTAGATCATCTTGCGGGCACCGAAGACCTCGGCGATCAGATAGCAGCCGGTATCCGTCCGCTGCGGCGGGATGCGGCCGATTTCGGGGTTCTGCTCCCACAGTTTGTAAGGCGGCATCCCCTGGCAGATCACCGCCCCGCGTTCCATCAGGTAATGCGGGACCGAGGCAAATCCTTCCGGCTCCAAGAACGCGATGCCATGGCTCGCCAGCAAATATTGCAGCATCTGTGCGTTCTGCCAGGCGACAGCCGTGCCCAGCACCGTCAGCACCCCGACCGGCAACCCAAGATCGATCGCCACCGAGTAGATATGCCGAGCGCGCGTGCCGGCGCCGGTGCCCAGGATCATCTTGTGCCGCGGCAGGTTGGCAACGATCTCGTTCACCACCGGGATCAATCCCGCCCGTCCACGGTCCATGATGCTTTGGCCGCCGATCTTCACGACATTTGCCCACGGCACCAGGGCCAGATTGGGCGTGTTGTCGGTCGCGCGCATCAGCGATTCGTCGCTGAGCGACCCGCCGACCAGGCGTTTGCCCAGGTCGGTCAGCATCGAATCTTGGACGGCATTGGCCATTCAGGTTTGTGTCCCTTGCTGCAAGCGGTGGATGATCAGTTCGAAGCGGAACGCTTCCGCGAACACGGCATCGAGCGAACCGAATTGCTCGCCCGCCCAGCCGGCCAGTTGGCGCATGGCATCGCGCTTAACGCCTTCGTCCAATACGCGGAACCGGGCGCCTCCGCCGTGCCGCTCCAGGAACGCGGCCGGCGTCCGTTCGGCGGTCCATGTGGCGGCCGTCAGCACGTGACGATCAGGCATCGTCCGAACCAGCCACGACAACGCGTCATCCCGAGGTTTGTCGCGATACGGATGGACATCCATACCGTCCAGGATCGTCGCCAGATGGGCCTTCATGCGCGCATCGATCCCATCGTCCGGCGCAACGACCCGACCGGCGATCAACACACCGCCGGGACGCAGCACCCGCATCGCGTCGGTCAGCAGATGCCGCCAGCCATGTGCCCCGCTCAGAACCTGTACCAGTAGAACCGCATCGAACGCCGCATTCGCGAACGGCAGACGGGCGCCGTCGGCCCGCACCAGCCGAGGTGCGGCCACGCTGCCGGCGAACGCCAGCAGCATGCCGAACGACAGGTCCGCCCCGACGTAGTCGTCGCCGGCTCGAACGAAGCAGCGCCCGATCCGGCCGGCCCCGGCACCCAAATCCAGGATTGCCGGCCGATCTGCTGTAACAGAACCCAGGACGGCGGTCCGGATCGTTTCGGGCACACCATCGGGTAACGGTCGGCGGCGGTCGAAGCCGGACGCCATCAGGTCATAGACATTCATCCCCAAAGCCGGCTCCGGGGTCAGTGGTGCTGCATCATCGGCATGTTCGCGGCGACCGCCAGATTGACCTGCAACATCATGCCGCGATCCTCATGCGCCAGGATATGGCAGTGCAGAACGAAGGACCCGTTGTAGTCGACAAACTTCGTGCGCATCACGAAATAACCCGGTACCACGGCGCCGGCGCCCGGCGCGCCCGACGGAACCTTGGTGGCATCGGGGATCGGGAACACATCCCACCAGATATTGGTGCCCTTGGTGTAGATCGAGGGTGTCGTCGGGCACGGGTGCCACGTGCTTGGGTCGCTGCCGTTCAGCTGGCACTGGCCGGGCTGGGTCGGCGTGGTGAACACATACTGCGGCACGGTGGCGCCGTTGACGATGATCGGATGACCGTGACTGTCCAGCAGCGGCGCGTTGGGGTCGAACACCTCCACCACCTGGAACGGGTTGATGTGGATATGGAACGGATGGTCGATGTTCCCATTCGTGGTGTTGGAGATTTTCCATGCCTCGACCGTGCCGAGCTTGGCGATGGTCAGCGGCGAGCCTTCCTCGAACTTCTCCTGCGGCCCGCCATCGACGGCGATGGTGTGCACACTGGCGCCGGTTGCCCGGCCGGCGGTGTTGAAGTTCAGCGTCCGTTCCGGGGCATTGATGGCATTGGCCGGGATGTCGTTCTGGAATTTCGGCCGCGGCGGCATTGCGGGCAGCATCGGCATCGCCGGGCCGGTACCGGTCAACACGATGGTCATCAACTGCGTGGTTGCAGCCAGCGTTTTTTGCGCGCGGCTCTGCGAGACGCCCTGGGTCACCATCACCGGGAAGGCCTTGGTCGTTCCGGGATTGGTGGGCGCCTGCACCAGCAGGTCGATCCGGTTGCCCGGTGCCACGAACACCGGCCGCTCCGCTCGGCTGTTGTAGTTGAACGTATCGAACTGCACCCCGTCCTGCGCGGTCTGCCGCCAGGTGAACCCGGTCGGCAACGCCGGCAAATAGAGGCCGCTGATCGTGGAGCCGTTGACGATGCGCCACATCTGTACCTCACCCGGGTACATCGTCACGTTCGGCACCTGCTGGCCGTTGATGGAGAACGGCAGCGGGCCGGTACCGCCGCCGGTCTCGAACTTCGGCGTGCCGGCGAACTGGTTGATCACCATGGTGGTCTGCAGGATCGGCCAGTTCGGCGCCGGCGCGGTCTGTCCCACCAGCTTGCGGTTGTTCGGGTGGTGCAGATAGAAGCCCTTGATGAAGCCGTCATAGCCGTCGGCCGAATTGTCCTCGATGATGAATGC
This sequence comes from Rhodopila sp., assembly GCA_036272115.1. Taxonomy (GTDB): domain Bacteria; phylum Pseudomonadota; class Alphaproteobacteria; order Acetobacterales; family Acetobacteraceae; genus Rhodopila. The sequence continues at coordinate 3,058 of DATAZJ010000368.1, forward strand.
GCCCAGCATCCCGTTCGACACATCGATTGCGGTGGAGCCATGCTTGTGCGCGTGGTACCACATGGTACCCGGCGATTGGCCCATCACCATCGAATTGGCCGGCTGTTCGGTGCCGGGGTATCTCGGCAGCAGGAAGCAGTACGGGAACGAACCGACATAGTATTGCGGGAAGGCACCGCCGGCGTTCTGCGCCTCATCCACCGGCCATAATTGCTGTTGTACCGGCTTGCCGGCGTCGTAAGCCAGCAACATCGCCTTTTGGCCAGCCAACCAGTTGGGCAGGTTCAGTTGCGCCCAGGTCAGCGGAAACTCCAGCAGGTTGTTGGCCTTCAGCTTGGACTCGCAGTTGGCGAAGAACGCATTGAAATCGGTGGCGACCGAGGCCCCGGTGACCACCGGCATGCCATTCTTACGCGGCGACGGCCGGATCCCCAGGAACACGTTGTCCGCGGTGCCCATCGGGCTGGTATGGGTGCCGTGGAAATGCAGGTTGCCGGTGGTCGAGCCATGGAAGCAGTTCGGCATGGTATCGAAGGTGCCGTTGGACAGTTTCGGATAACCGCTGCCGTTGGTGACCGAATCGCAGCCCGCCCCCGGGACGACGGGACCGGCCGGCAGGTTTTCCCAGCGGTCCACGGTGTTGCCGTAGTCCAGCGGATCGATCTGGTTGAGGAAGGTGATTTCGACGATGTCACCCAGGGCCGCCCGCAGCGTGGGTCCCGGGGCGGTCGGTACTACGTGGTTCATGTCGATCGGGCCGGTGATTTCATGGTTCTGGAAGAACCGTTGCAACTGCGGCACGCATTTGGTTTGGTTGCCGTTGGGCAGGCTTTTGACAATGGTCAGCGCGCGCTGTTCGTCAGCCAGCACAACGATGCCCCTCAGGCGGCCGTTCGCGGCGTCGATTTCCGGCAGCTTGGTGGTGGTCAAGTCGATCACCGGCGGACAGGTCACGTATTGTGCCAGGGCCGGATGGATTTGCGGCAACAGCGCCGCGGCCATGACCAGCAGGCCCAGCAGCCAACGCGCCCGGAACGTCGGGTAGCGGCCGTCCGTGCCGCTGTCGGCGATGTTTGAAGCTCTCATCATGGCCTCCCCGGTCTCTTTGAGCGGCCCAGGTTATTGCCGGACCTTATTGCACATTATTACTTGGGAACACCGATAGGTCAGAAAATGACAATCTGGCCGCGTTCGGTCGAAGATGTCGGATGGTTCTTG
>DATAZJ010000369.1:0-8363 GCA_036272115.1 Rhodopila sp.
TCGCCGGTATGCGCGCCCTGCTTCGACTGGTGGCAATCCTGGCCGCCAACCGCGACCGCCGATCCCCGCAGCGCCTGCGCGACAGCCGCGACATGCAACGCGGTCGGGCAGACCAGAAGCTCCGCCGCCAGACCCTGCGCACCGGCGGCAACACCTTGCGCCAGGGCGACCGCCTCGGCCGAGAGACAGTTCATCTTCCAGTTTCCGGCGATCAGTTGCGGCATCCTTGGTGTCTCCCATGTCCTGCTGTGGGAATGCAGCTAACGCACTGATCGAAGGCGTCAAGGGCGAAGCCGCCGGTCTTGGCTCGACGCACCGGTTTGTGGCCTCTACCATGGCTTACGGCAAATGCGTCCCAACCAGGCAAGAAGATCCAAACCCATGAACGACATGGCAACACGTGCCGAACACATCGACGTCCTGATCGTCGGGGCGGGCATTTCCGGCGTGGGTGCGGCGTATCACCTCACCACCCAATGCCCCGGCAAAAGCTTCGTCGTGCTGGAAACGCTCGACAGTTTCGGCGGCACCTGGTGGACCCACCGCTATCCGGGCATCCGGTCCGACAGCGACCTGCACACCTTCGGCTATCGCTTCAAGCCATGGACCAGCGCGCCGATCGCCACCGCCGCGGAGATCCTCGCCTACATGGGCGAAGTCATCCAGGAGAACGGGCTGGATGCGCATATCCGCTACCGGCACAAGATCGACCGGGCAAGCTGGTCCAGCCAGGACGCGCAATGGACCATCGAGGCCACCCGCACCGACACCGGCGAAGCCGTCCGTTTCACCGCCAACTTCCTGTGGATGTGCCAGGGCTACTACCGCCACTCCGTCGGATACACGCCCGAATGGCCGGGGATGAACGCATTCAAGGGCCAAATCGTGCATCCGCAGACCTGGCCGGAGGACCTGGACTACGTCGGCAAGCAGGTGGTGGTCATCGGATCAGGAGCAACCGCGGCCACGCTGGTGCCGGCAATCGCCGCCGATGTCGCGCACGTGACGATGCTGCAGCGTTCCCCCACCTACTTCCGCACCGGCCGCAATGCGATCGCCCTGGCCGAGGAACTCCGCACCCTCGGCATCCAGGAGGAATGGATCCACGAGATCGTGCGCAAGAAGATCCTGTTCGAGCAGTCCGTGTTCACCCAGCGCTCGTTCAGCGAGCCGGAGGTGGTGAAGCAGGAACTGCTGGGCGCGGTGCGCAAGGAACTCGGGCCGGATTACGACGTGGCCACGCATTTCACCCCCAGCTACCGGCCCTGGCGGCAGAGGATCGCGTTCGTTCCGGATGCCGACTTGTTCAAGGGCATCAGCTCCGGCAAGGCCTCGGTGGTTACCGATGAAATCGAACGGTTCACCGACAGCGGCATCCAGTTGAAATCCGGCAAGGCGTTGGACGCGGACATCATCGTCACCGCGACAGGCTTCCACCTGAACGTGCTGGGCGACATCGCATTCTTCGTCGACGGCGAGCCGCTGGTGTTCTCCGATACCGTCACCTATCGCGGCATGATGTTCACCGGCGTGCCAAACATGGCGTGGGTGTTTGGATATTTCCGAGCGAGCTGGACGCTGCGCGCCGATCTGGTCGGCGATTTCGTCTGCCGCCTGCTCAACCACATGGACGCCAAGGGCGTTCGCTATGTCGCGCCGGCACCTCGGCCCGCCGACGCCGGCATGACGTTGCTACCGTGGATCGATCCGGAGAACTTCAACCCCGGCTACATCATGCGCGGCATGCATCTGCTGCCGAAACGCGGCGACAAGCCGGAATGGCAGCACACCCAGGACTACTGGACGGAACAGGAGACGTTCCCCGCGATCGACCTGGACGATGAGGTGTTCGTTTACGGGTGAAACCATCGGCATCCTGTGTCGTCACGATGCCGCCCCGGTCGACATCGACACCGTCGGCAGATTGGCGGCCGTTTCGGGCGGAGGGAGATATGAGGCACCGTACGCTTCTCGACGATAGACATGTATTTCGTGAATCCGAGTACCTCGCGATTTATCCCGGTATCGCGGAGGCGATCGAGAAGCGGAACTTTCCAAGCGGATGGGCCCATTATCAGGAGTTTGGCCGCATCGAGGGCCGCGCACCGTGTCTTTTCGAGGAAGCGTTTTACCTCCGCTCCTATCCGTTGGTCGGAACCGAACTTGCCGAGGGCCGAACCGGGAGCGCATTCGATCATTACGTGTTGTTCGGTCGCGGTCGCGGCTACTTGCCACATCCGAAGGCCGAGAGACCGTCGAATCCCTCGGGCGGCTTGTGGATCGACTCGGGGGACGCCTCGGACCGCATACGCGGTCGTTACGAGACCGGCCAGATTACCGAACATCAGGCGGCATTGCTGGAAGCGTTCGTTTGCAACGGCTATGTGGTGATGCCCGCGGTTGTTCCCGATTCCGTGCTGCAGGCAGCAGCGACGGATCTCGAACGGGGCTATCGTGGCGAAATTCCGCAACTGCGATTTCAATGCGATGCCTTGGGCCATGGATCGGGACCGTGGCGGCCCGAGATGCTGTCGGAAGCCACCAAGGCGCTGGATATCCACTACTGTTCGAAGCCGATCCGGCAACTCATCTTCACACCGGCGATTGCCGCGTTTCTGGCATTGATTTTCGAGAGCAAGGCCCTCGCCTCGCAGACACTCGGCTTTCTGCGCGGTTCCGCCGATGCGATCCACCAGGACACCGCATACGTGCCCTACACATGCCCGACAAGCTTCGCCGCATCTTGGATTGCCCTGGAGGACGTAAGCCCCGGAGGCGGAGAACTCTTCTATCATCCCGGAAGCCATCGCCTGCCGGATTTTCGCTACGATGGAAAATTCAAGAGCCAGCATGAGGCGATGCGCGCCAACAGCAACCTGGAAGGCAACCAGGCAGCCAACCATCAGCGGTCACTGCTGGACAACGCCAACCGATTTGGTCTCGAAAGAAAGCAATTTGCCGCCAAGCGGGGGGATGTGCTGATCTGGCACGCGGACCTGGTGCATGGAGGCAGTCCCGTGTCAGAACGACTCACCAGAAAAAGTATCGTGACACACTATTGTCCCAGGCATCATGCGCCACTGTTCTGCGAGCAGCATCAGGTGGCGCTGCACGATCATGAAGGTCACCTGTTCACCAGCAGCCACTACGCCGGAATGTCGCCGGCGGATTGACGTTATGGTGCCACCGGGCGAACGCTCACAGTCCCAGCCGTACCCTGCGCCGCCCGATGCTGCGGATGAAGCGCCGCAAACCCGCCATCTGCTGCTGCCAGTATGTCCCCGTCGCCAGCGCTTCCTCACCCGAGGGATCGCCGGTCTGCACGTAGTCGCGCGCAAAATCGGCGGTGCCGAACAACATGTCCCACCAAGGCAGCACCGCACCATAATTGCAGCTTCGGTCCCCGGCAGCCCTTACACCATGATGCGCCCGATGGAACCGCGGCGACACCAGCAGCCTGTCCCCCAGCCAACCGAACGACAGCCGCACATTGGCATGCGACAGCGATTCAAGGAACCGCAGCACCAGCACCAGCAACGGAAACTGCAGCGGGGAAACACCGATCAGCAGCGCGATGAACCCGAACCAGACGAATGAGATGACATCGTCCAGCAGATGGTTCCGGTCATCCGACCAGAAGGTCATCTGCCGCTGCGCGTGGTGCAGGGAATGCAGCGCCCACCACCAGCGAAACTGGTGCGACAGCCGATGCCGCCAATACTCGGCGCAGTCCAGGATGATCGCATACAACACGAACGTGATCACCTGCCGCCCCAGCAGGAAGGGGAAAATGCCCTCCAGAGTCGGCGGAACCCAGCCCTGGTCAGTGATCCAGCCGGTCACGAACACCTGCGCCCGGTAAAACATCACGTAGGTCACCAGCGGCAGAATGCCCACCCGCGACACCACCGTGTAGATCACGTCGACCCAGACGGCACCGCTGTCCGGCCAGCGCTCGACCGGGCGCCATCGTTCCAGCGGCAGGCAGACGGCGAAGGTGATCGCCACCTGCACCGCCCCATACACCGCGAACAGCGCCCAGCCATACGACACGTCCTCCCAGTTCATCAGGCCGAACTGGTACAGCGCGGGGATCAGCAGATGCTCTTCCAGCCACCCCGCGGTGATGTCGAACGGATCGACCATCAGCGGCTGGACAGGACCGTCGGCGACGGCGCATTCGGATTCAGGAACAACCCATGCGGCGACCGGCCCACATCGATCGTATCATAGGAACCGGTCACTGGATCGAGGATGGCCACTTTCTCCGCCCACCGGCGCGTGATCCAGATCTTGCCGTCCGGCGCGAACGCCAGGTCATCCGGCCCACCCGGAATCGCATACCGGCGGATCAGTTTCAGCGTCGTCGAATCCAGCGACACCGTCGTCCCGCCCGCTCGGTTGTTGACCCACAAAATCTTGCCGTTCGGCGACAGGAAAAGCTGATGCGCGCCCTTGCCGGTCACCACGTGCTCCAGCACCTTGCCGGTCTCCGGATCAACCACCGCGATATAATCGGTGCCCATATCGGCCACCAGCACCTTGCCGTTCAGCCACAGCACGCCGGCCGGGGTCTTGCCGATGGGCACCGCCCACTTCTCCGTCATCGTCCGCAGATCGAACGCCTCCAGCTTGTTGCTATCCTGCAAGCTGACAAAAACCGTCGAGGAATCCGGCGAATACGCCAAATGGCTCGGTGTCGCAACGACTGGGAAGCGCTTGATCAGCTTCATCGTCGCCGCGTCGTAGATATCCACCTGGTTGCGAGCCAACCCGTTCACCGTCAGGAACTTGCCGTTCGGGCTGAATCCCAACTGATACGGATCGGTGATCGGCATGCGCTTCTGCACCTCCCCCGTGTTGGGATCGAGGAACATCATCTGGTTGCCGGTGGTGTCGCCCACCAGCAGGCTGTGCCCGTCGGGACTCAGCGCGACGTGGTGCGGCTCCCGCAGCGCCGGGATGCGACGCACCTCCTTATGCGTGGCCATGTCGATCACGCTGATCGATGCGCCACCGGAATTGACGATGAAGGCGATGCCGCGGGCCCATGCGGGCGACAGGCCAGCCAAGGTCATGAATGATAGGAATAACAAAACGGTAAGGCGCCGCATGGGCTGCAATGCTCCGGCTGACTGGCGCTGTTTCCTACGCCACATACGCGGAATCGGGCAAGGCTATTCCAGCGCCGGCCAAGCGGCGTCCCCAAGCGGATCACGCACGCGACCGCGGGCGAAGATGGCGGTGACGAACGCGAACAGCACACAGGCCGGCGTCGAAATCAGCACATTGTCGGTCGAGGCGTGGCCGGCATAAGCGATGAACGCCAGCCGTATGATCCGCCGGTCCGCCGGATGCAGACGCTGCGTGCCCACGATGATCCAGCCGATGAACAGCCCGATCAGCAGCGAGCGGCCGACCAGACCGCCCTCCACGTTGATGCGCAGATATTCGTTATGCGCGGCCCAGGTGTGCAATTGCTGGACGATCACGCTGTCCGCCGGGATCACCGCGTTGCCGGCACCGACGCCCCAGCCGAACCAGGGGGACAAGGAGGCGGCGTCCTCGAAACTCGGCCACAGCAGGCCCCGGCCGCTCAGGTTGGTAGCCTCGTTGGTGACGACGTTGAACAACCGGATATCCGTCAGATCGCCGGCCAGCAAGATCAGCACCGGCAGCGCCGCCAATGCCGACAGGATCAGCAGCATGCGCTGGCGCACCGGGAAAACGGTGGATCGGATGGACAGCAGGCTCAGCCCGGTCACCATGACGACATAGAAGAACGGTGCCCGCGCCCCGGTCAGCAGCAGGATCAGGCCGTTCACGATCAGCAGCGCAAGATCGCCCCGCCGCCCCTGGTGGTAGAGCTGGATCAGGCAGGCATAGATCGCCGGCTCACAGACATTGGCCAGGAAGGCCGGGTGTCCGAGGCCGGCCAGCCGCCAGCCGCCGCTTTCGACGAACAACGGCCGGATGCCGGCAATGGTCAGCGGTATGCAGGCCACGACGGCGACCACGGGGCACCATTTCGTCGCGCGGATGACGGACTCCGCCCATGACCGCGGAACCCGAACGAAGCAGAACACGAACGGGGTGACGGACCCGATCATCGAACGCAGGCTCTCGGCCGCGGTCAAGCCGGGATACAGGCCGTGGACATAGCCCATGACCAGCATCACCAGGAACGCCCAGGCCGGACACAGCGGATCCAGCCGAACGCCGAAGCTGAGGACACACAGCAAGCCGAGGCCGATCTCCACCCCCTTAACGATCGCGATCGTCGGCTGGTAGGCCTGGTCGCCGATCAGGTCGGCGAACGTCATTTCCAGACTCATGCTGGCGATCACCAGCCAGACGACACAAAACGGCGTGGGAGAGCGGTAGACGAGGAACCCGGCGCCGGCGGCGACGATCGCCCCCAGCAACAGCCCGAACAGCGGCGGTATCAGCAGGCCACAGGCCAGGATCGCCGTCAGCAGCGCGGCGGCGGCGCCCAGGATCGCCGTATCGGGGTGGTGCAGGATCGCGCGCATCGGCCGCCGGTATGGCGGAGAAAGATGAAGAAAAGGTTGACGGTCCGCCGGCGATGATCCGGCCCGGCGACTTTATCCCGGCGCCGAAGCCGCTCTATGCTCCGGTCAACACATGATTGGGGGAACAAGTTCATGAGCGACATTCGCGTCATCGCCACCGGCCTGCGATTTCCGGAAGGCCCTGTCGCCATGCAGGACGGGTCGGTCGTCCTGGTGGAGATCGAGCGGCAGACCGTCACCCGGGTGCACCCGGACGGCCGGACGCAGGTCGTCGCCCATACCGGCGGCGGCCCGAACGGGCTGGGGGTCGGGCCGGATGGGGCGTTCTACGTCTGCAACAATGGCGGGTTCCAATGGCGGACCGAAATGAACCTGCTACGCCCTGCGGGTCCGGCCTCGGACTATACCGGCGGCCGGATCGAGCGGATCGACCCTGCCTCAGGCGCCGTCACAGTCCTGTACGATCGTTGCGGATCGCATAAGCTGCTCGGCCCGAACGATATCGTGTTCGACGGCCTGGGCGGCTTCTACTTCACCGACCTCGGCAAGGCGCGCGCCCGGGACCGCGACTGGGGCGGCATCTACTACGCCCTGGCCGACGGCTCGCGGATCACCGAGGTGGCGCATCCGATCCTGACCCCGAACGGCATCGGCCTCTCCCCCGACGGCAGCACCCTTTACGTCGCCGAAACAGAAACCGCTCGGCTTTGGGCCTTTGACGTGCTGGCCCCCGGCGTGCTGGGCAAGGCGCCGTTTCCCTCGCCGCACGGCGGCCGGTTGATGGTCGGCCTGGGCGGGTTCCAGCGCTTCGACAGCCTGGCCGTCGATGGCGCCGGCAACGTCTGCGTGGCGACACTGGTGAATGGTGCGGTCAGCGTGGTGGCCCCCACCGGCGGCCTGCTGCGCCAGATCCCGATGCCGGACATGTTCTGCACCAACATCTGCTTCGGCGGCCCGGATCTGCGAACCGCCTACATGACATTGTCGGGGACCGGTCAACTGGTGGCGATGACATGGGACGGGCCCGGATTGCGGCTGGCCCACGAGGCGTAACGTTCCGTTCGGATTGTGTTTTCGTCACCCTATCGCAACACCGCCGCCGCCGCCTTCCCTTTACGAATTGCCCCGCATTCGCGACAGTCGGGGCGTCCAACTGATCAGGAGAGGAAACCGCCATGCCATTTTATCAGAGAGGCGATGTCCGGATTCGCTACGAGGAAGCCGGCAGCGGCTTTCCGCTGCTGCTGACCCCCGGCGGTGGGTTGAATTCCCGTGTCAGCAACTGGCCGACCGCGGTGTTCAATTCCATGGACATCTTCAAGAATGAATTCCGCTGCATCACCATGGACCAGCGAAACGCGAACGGTGGCGAATCCACCGGTCCCATTCCCGCAAGCGACCCGTGGGGTGCCTTCGCCGACGACCAGCTTGGGCTGATGGACCACCTGGGCATCAAGCAATTCATGTTCATGGGTTACTGCATTGGCGGATGCTTCGCGATGAAGCTGATGGAACGGGCACCCGAACGCGTGGTGGCCGGCGTGCTGGTGCAGACCGTCGGGCATCACCCCGACCATCCCGACTACATGTACAACGCCGGACGCGACGTCTGGGCGCCGGAGTTGCTGCCGAAGCGCCCCGATCTTACCCAGGCGCAGGTCGACAAGTATCTGCATGACCTTTACCGCGTGCAGCCGGAATTCGTTTACAGCGTGTCGCCGGCGTTCGCGCGTTCCTGCCAGACGCCAATCCTGGTGCTGCCGGACGACGTTCCGGCCCATCCTTTGGTGACCTCTGTCGATGTCGCCTCATTTTGTCCGAATGCCGAGA
>DATAZJ010000370.1:0-1852 GCA_036272115.1 Rhodopila sp.
CGAGCAGCCGTTTCGTCGGCGCGTTGAAATTGTCCCGCTGCAATGGCATTTGGTGGCTTTGATTGGTGACAGGATGTTGATCCACCGATACCCCAGATGGTAAGGCACGGCCAGCGTTTGCGTCCGGACAAGCCAAACGAAAGGCAGGTTTTCCGCCTCGCCCGCTCCGGACCTGCCATTCCGGTTTCGGCCGTTCCAAGCCATCGGCGGAACGTCCGCTTCTCTCGCCGGCGGAGCGGATGCGAACCGGCGGCATCCCACCCATTGCGGACATTCAAACAGAACCACTACCCTCAATCTACATGCGTTGCTTCCAACAACTCCATGGCGTAATTCTTGCCCCCGTAGTCGTCCCCGAGAACCAGCGGCACGTCGAGGCGGTCACCGTCCCCCGGTGCCCGGGCCCGCCCCCAAAGCTAGCGCACCGCGCTGATCGCCTCCTCACACGCGGCTTCGCCCTGGATTGGCACGATGCCGTTCATGCCCGTAACCGCACTTCCATCCGACCAGGACAGCCTCCAAAGAACCAAGGTTGAAACCGCCCGCCGCATCGCTATCATCGCGCACCCTCCCGACCACCCAAAGGAACCCCATGCTCGACGGTGCCGCCCCAACCACTGCCCCGGCGATCACGCCGACCGAGATCATCCACGTCGACTCCCGCACCGCCGCCTGTGACGGCGGCGGTGGCGCCCTCGGCCACCCCAGGGTCTTCCTCCGCATCGCCGACGAACAGGTGATGTGCCCCTATTGCTCGCGCCTCTACGTCCTGAACCCGGGAGCCGACCACGCCAGCGGACATTGACAGTGCCGCCGAGGTCCCCCCCGAGACCCAGGCGCGCCAACTCCACCTGATCCTGATCGACGGATCGGGCTTCATATTCCGAGCCTTCCATGCCCTGCCGCCGATGACGCGGCCGGACGGAACGCCGGTGAACGCGGTGTTCGGCTTCACCAACATGCTGGCGAAGCTGCTGAAGGAACATGTCGGCACCCACATCGCCGTCATCTTCGACGCCGGCCGCCTGACCTTCCGCACCCGCCTCTACGACGCCTACAAGGCCAACCGCCCGCCGCCGCCCGAGGAACTGATCCCGCAATTCGCCCTCATCCGCGAGGCGACGGAAGCCTTCGGCGTCCCGGCGATCGAACTGGCGGACTGGGAGGCCGACGACCTCATCGCCGCCTATGCGCTGGCGACCACCAACGAAGGCGGCCAGGTCACCATCGTGTCCTCCGACAAGGACCTGATGCAGTTGATCCGCCCCGGCGTGGACATGCTGGACCCGATCAAGCAGAAGCCCATCGGCCCGGTCGAGGTGATGGAAAAATTCGGCGTCACCCCCGACAAGATGGTCGAGGTCCAGGCGCTGATCGGCGATTCCGTCGACAACGTGCCGGGCGTGCCGGGCATCGGCCCCAAGGGCGCCGCGCAACTGATCAATGAATTCGGCGACGTCGAGGCCGTGCTCGCCGCGGCCCCCGCCATGAAACCCTCGAAACGCCGCGACATGCTGATCGAGCATGCCGACAAGGCCCGCATCTCACGCACCCTGGTCCTGCTGCGGGAGGACACGCCGCTGCCCACCCCGATCGCCGACCTGGGCCAGCGCGACGCCGACCGCCAGAAGCTGGCCGCCTGGCTGACCCTGCAAGGGTTCCGCAGCACGATCAGCCGCCTCGGCCTGGACGGGCCGGCCCCCGCCGAGCCGCCCCGGACGGACGCGCCGCCGCAGAAGCTCGCGCAGCCCGACATGGGCCTGGTGCCCCCGCCCACCGAACACGGCTTCGGCCCGTACGACAGCGTGACCTCGCCCGACGCCCTGCGCGCCTGGGTCACCGAGGCAACCGC